>WLCQ01000044.1 GCA_009705225.1 Actinomycetota bacterium
CGCCACCCTCGCCCTCACCGAGCCCAACGGCCGCTGGGACGAGAGCGGCATCGAAGCCACCGCCACCAACGACGGCGGCACCTGGAAGATCTCCGGAACCAAGTCGTTCGTCATCGACGGACACACCGCCAACGTGATCATCGTGGCTGCTCGCACCGCCGCTGGCGTGAGCCTCTTCTCTGTTGCTGGCGACGCCGCTGGTCTCACCCGCACTTCGCTTTCCACCATGGATCAGACCCGCAAGCAGGCGAAACTCGAGTTCGCCGGTGTCGAGGGCATGCTCGTCGGCACCGATGGCGCCGGCTGGGATGTCATCTCCACGGTCCTCGATCTCGCTGCCGTCGGCCTCGCTGCCGAGCAGGTCGGTGGCGCCCAGATGTGTCTCGACATGGCTGTGCAGTACGCCAAGGATCGCGTGCAGTTCGGTCGTCCGATCGGTTCGTTCCAGGCCATCAAGCACAAGTGCGCCGACATGCTGCTCGAGGTTGAGTCGGCCAAGTCCGCCGCCTACTACGCCGGCTGGTGTGCCTCGGAACTCAACGACGAGCTTCCCGCCGTCGCCTCGCTGGCCAAGGCCTATTGCTCCGATGCCTACTTCCACGCTGCTTCCGAGAACATCCAGATCCACGGTGGCATCGGCTTCACTTGGGAGCACCCGGCGCACCTGTACTTCAAGCGGGCCAAGTCTTCCGAACTGCTCTTCGGTGATCCCACCTATCACCGTGAATTGCTCGCCCAGCGCATCGGAATCTGATCCAATGCTGCGTTCGCGCAGCACCGGAACTCACAACGGCACAGCGTTTCTCGCTGTGCCGTTGCGCGTCACGCCGAAGGAGATGAACCAATGATCACCGCACTGTTCGTCGTCCTCGCCGTGGTCTTCGTGGTGATCATCGGACTCGTCACCGTCGGGCGCATCACCGGTGAACTCGTCGAGGCCGCTCCCACCTCCATCTACGACCTCGATGAGGCAGTCGAGTTCGTTGCCGATCGCCTTCCCGATGAAGTCACGGCGCAACTCTCGTTCGACGATGTGAAGTCGATGCTCACATGGCATATCGACTACCTCGAGGAGCGCGGTGTGGCCCGACGTCAGGGTGTCAACGATCTTGCGGCTGGTCCGCTTGTTGCTGGCGAGGATGAAGCAGTGGCCTATGTACTTGGTCGGGCCGGTGAGGCCGGACTCGAGATTCCCGATGTCTGGGTCGTGCAGGTCCTCGATGGCGATGCCGCATATCTCGAAGCCATCGGAGCGATCGGCGCCGAGTTGCCGATGCCTCCCGATCCGGATCACGGCTGATCCCACGCGCCTACGATGGTCCTATGCATCGGCCAGTGAAGTTTGAACACAACCGTTGGGTCGGCGACAAGCGTACGCAGGTCGTCTACGACGTCGACAACATCGACGATCCCTCGATCATCGAGGAACTCATGGAGGCCGAGACCTTCATCTGCTTCGGTCCTGATTCGCTCGAAGAAGCCCGTAACCGCTGCTACAAGCCCTACAAGGGCAACGGCAGCGGCATCGCTGTCGCCGACTGAACCGCGCCGGCGCGCTGCCGTGGAGAAGCTCTTCCGATCGGGGACCATTGAGCTGGCGGGCCATGTTGCCCGACCGCGTATCGCTGCGGGAACCACCGTGCCGGGGCTCGTGCTCGCCCACGGTTTCCCCGACGTCAACCAGGGTGGCCGTCTCTCAGCCCGCTCGTTCCCCGAGCTCGCCGATCGCATCGCCACCGAGATGGGGTGGATGGCGCTTGTGTTCACCTTCCGCGGTTGTGGCGACTCGAATGGCGACTTCTCGATGAACGGATGGCGCGACGACATGCTGGCCGCCTGCGCGTTCATGCGACAGATGCCCGAGGTACGTGATGTCTGGGCCGGGGGTTTCGGCAGTGGCGGCTCCATGGCCCTTTGTGCTGCGGCCATCGATCGAGAGATCCGTGGCGTCGCCGCAATGGGAGCGCATGCCGATTTTGATGATTGGGCGACTCACCCCCGGCGACTACTGGAGTACGCGCGCGAGACCTCCATCATCCGCACACCATCGTTCCCGAGCCCTTTTGAACCTTGGGCCCGTCAGATCCGTGAAGTCAGCGCAGTGCGGGCCATCCGTTCTGTGGCCCCCCGGCCCGTGCTCATCATGCACGGAACCGAAGATCAGGTCGTTCCGGTGCTCGACTCCCAGGTACTCGCCGAAGCCCATGGCTCAGCGGATCTGCGGATCATTGATGGTGGCGGACACCAATTGCGTCATGACCCGAGAGCTGTTGCTGTGCTGCTGGGCTGGTTGGATCGTCAGCGGGCGCGAGGGTCAGCCGCGTCGACATCGATGCCGTAGGCGCGAATTGCCTCTGCAGCAAACGAGGCGTCGATAGCCCCATCGTCAGCGAGTGCCCCGAGCACCGCCACCTCGATATGGGCAGCGTCTGTCTCGAAGAATCTGCGCAGCCGGTCACGTGTGTCGGAGCGGCCGAAGCCATCAGTGCCGAGAGGGACAAATCGCTTGGGCACGAACCGAGCGATCTGATCGGGCACGCTCTTCATGAAATCAGTGACGGCGATGATCGGCCCGGGGGCGGCTCCGAGTCTGGCGGCAACGTCGCTCACGCGCTTCGGTTCGCCCGGGTGCAGGCGGTTCCAGCGCTCGACCTCTAGCGCATCCTCACGAAGTCGCTTGTAGGAGGTGGCACTCCAGAGTTCGACGCCGATGCCGCGAGCTGCGAGCGCTTCCTGGGCATCGCGGGCGGCGCGCTGGGCCGTACCCGAAAACACGATGGTGGCGCTCGGGTTGGCGATGGGGGAGTCGTTCCATCGGTAGAGCCCGCTCATGATGTCGTCGATTGTCACGTGAGCGGGCCGGGCCGGCATCTCGTAGTTCTCGTTGTACGCAGCGATGTAATAGAAGACCGAGTCGCCTGAATTTTCAGGGCCGCCGTACATGCGTCGGAGGCCGGCATCGATGATGGCTGCGAGTTCGTAGGCAAATGCCGGGTCGTAGGCCTGGCAGGAGGGAACCGTGGATGCGAGCACCAGGCTGTGCCCGTCCTGATGCTGCAGGCCCTCGCCGAAGAGCGTGGTGCGCCCGGCTGTGGCGCCGATGATGAATCCCTTCGACCGAGCGTCGGCTGCTGCCCAGATGAGATCGCCGACCCGTTGGAAACCGAACATCGAATACAGGACGAAGAACGGCACCATCGGTACGCCGAAGTTGGCGTAGCTGGTTGCCGCGGCGGTGAAGCTGGCCATCGAGCCGGACTCGGTGATCCCCTCCTCGAGGATCTGACCATCAGTGCTCTCGATGTACGCATGCAACATTGCGTGGTCGACAGGTTCATATTTCTGTCCCTGGGACGCGTAGATCTTCAACTCGCGGAACAGGGCATCGACACCGAAGGTTCGTCCTTCGTCGGGAATGATCGGAACGACTCTGGGGCCGAACTGTGGATCGCGGCACAGGGTGCGCAACATGCGGGTGAAGGCCATGGTGGTGGAAACAGCGTGGTTTCCCGAGCCCTCATGGAACTCGTCGAAAATTGATGGCTCAGGAAGAACGAGTGGTCGGCGGCTGATGACATGGCGCCGGGGGAGCGGGCCGTCGAGGACCCGGCGGCAGTTCATCAGGTAGGTGTGCTCGGGGGAATCGATCGGTGGTCGGTAGAACGGCACATTGCCGTCCTCAAAGGCCGAATCGGGCAACTGCTCGTGGAGTCGCAACCGATCCCGCAACTCTTTGAGTTGCTCGACGCTCATCTTCTTCATCTGATGAGTGGCGTTTCGACTCTCGACGGCGCTGCCGAGCGCCCAGCCCTTCACGGTCTTGGCGAGGATGACCGTGGGAGCGCCAGTGGTCTCGGTGGCGGCTTGATATGCGGCGTACACCTTTCGGTAGTCGTGCCCGCCTCGAGGCAGCGACTGCAGTTGTTCGTCACTGAGATGCTCAACGAGCTTGCGCAGCCGGGGATCGGGGCCGAAGAAGTGTTCGCGGATGAACGCACCGCTCTCCACCGCATAGCGCTGCCATTCGCCATCGACCGTGTCATTCATCTTTGTCAGCAGCACGCCGTCGACATCGCGGGCAAGTAGGTCATCCCATCCCTCACCCCAGATGACTTTGATGACATTCCATCCGGCACCTCGGAACACGCCTTCGAGTTCCTGGATGATCTTGCCGTTGCCGCGTACGGGGCCGTCGAGGCGCTGCAGATTGCAGTTGACGACCCAGATGAGATTGTCGAGCCGCTCGCGGCCAGCCAAGGAGATGGCACCGAGGGTTTCGGGTTCATCGGTTTCGCCATCGCCGACGAAGCACCACACCCGCGAGTCGCTCGTGTCCTCGATGCGGCGATTATGGAGGTACCGATGGAACCGGGCCTGGTAGATCGAGTTGATCGGACCGAGGCCCATGGAAACCGTGGGGAACTCCCAGAACTCGGGCATCAGCCAAGGGTGCGGATAACTGGAGAGTCCGTGTTCCTCGGTCTCGTGCCGGAAGTTGATGAGGTGCTGCTCGTCGAGTCGGTGCTCAAGGAAGGCACGCGCGTAGATGCCGGCTGACGCATGGCCCTGGAAGTACACGTGATCCCCGATGCGACCGGAGTCCTTGCCCCGGAAGAAGTGGTTCTGACCGACCTCATAGAGCATTGCGGAGGAGGCGAAGGTGGAGAGGTGGCCACCGATCCCATCGGTGCGGAGGTTCGCCCGAACCACAGTCGCCGCGGCGTTCCAGCGCAGATATTGGCGGATGCGTCGTTCCATCTCGAGATCGCCCGGGAACCATGGCTGGTTCTCAACCGGAATGGTGTTGATGTAGGGCGTGGAGATCTCGGGCGGAGTTCCGATCTCGAGTTCACGGGCTCGGTCGGTGATGCGCGAGACCAGATAGCGGGCTCGGTTCGCTCCTGCGGTGGCGACGACCGCATCGAGTGAGTCGAGCCACTCCGTGGTCTCGTCCGGGTCCGAGTCGGGCAGTTGACCGATGAACAGATCGGGGTTCATGAGCCGAGCATACGAGTGTGGATCGAGAACACGCCGTGGTGTGCGAAGGTTGCGCCATGACGACGGTCGTGTACACCGATGGCGCCTGCAGTGGGAACCCCGGTCCCGGCGGCTGGGCCTGGGCGATCTCCGGTGGCGAGTACGCAGCGGGTGCAGAAGGGCATACGACCAATCAACGTATGGAGATCACGGCCGCACTTGAGGCGGTGCGAGCTATCTCCGGGCCGCTCGAGGTGGTCAGCGATTCAACCTATGTGGTGCATTGTTTCCGTGATCGGTGGCATGAGGGGTGGAAGCGTCGCGGTTGGCGCAACTCGCAGAAGCAACCGGTGGCCAATCGTGATCTCTGGGAACCGTTCATCGAGCTGGTCCTGGCCCGGGGCGATGTGTCGTTCCGATGGGTCAAGGGGCATTCGGGTGATCCGATGAACGACGTGGTCGACCGGCTCGCAGTCGAGGCCGCCACGACGCAGCGCGCCAGGTTGGGCGGTGCACCGCCGACGTCGCTGGGCCCGCCCGACACGTTCGGCACGGGGGAGAGCTCCCAGTCCGAGCCGGAGCAATCGACCGCTTGGGTCGACGACGAACAGGGCACTCTGTTCTGAACTCCGGAGCCAACCCGGCTGTTTCGTCGCCCGACGCTGATCCGTCAGATTGCTCGTGATCCCCATCACTCTTCTAATCTGCCTCACATGCAAATCAATGGAATCTCCGCAATCGTCACCGGTGGTGCGTCGGGAATCGGCGAGGCATGTGCCCGTCAGCTCGCTGCTGCTGGTGCCAAGGTCCTGATCGCCGACGTCAACGATGCGAAGGGCAATGCTCTCGCAACCGAGATCGGCGGCGCGTTCGCTCATGTCGACGTCACCAGCACCGACGACATTATCGCTGCGGTCGAGACCGCCATGGAGATGGGTCCGCTTCGTGCACTCGTCAACTCCGCCGGCATCGGTGCGGCCAGTCGCACCATTGGTCGCGATGGAAGCTACGACTCGGCCTTCAATCTCGATTACTGGCGCAAGGTGATCGACATCAACCTCACCGGCACGTTCGACGTGATCCGAATTGCCGCCACCGCCATGAGCCGTACCGAGCCGCTTGAGGGTGGCGAGCGTGGTTCCATCGTCAACATGGCATCGGTCGCCGCATTCGACGGCCAGATCGGTCAGGCCGCCTACTCCGCTTCGAAGGGTGCCATTGTCGGCATGACCCTTCCGATTGCTCGCGACCTCTCCGTTGTTGGTATCCGCGTCAACACCGTGGCTCCGGGCCTCATCGACACGCCGATCTACGGCGAGGGTGAGGGCTCCGAGGCGTTCAAGGCCAACCTGGCCAAGGATGTCCTGTTCCCGAAGCGACTCGGATTCTCCGATGAACTGGCGAGCATGGTGCTTGAGCTCATCGGCAACTCCTACATGAACGCCCAGACCATCCGCGTCGACGGTGGCGCTCGTCTCGCCCCGAAGTGATCCATCCGAAATGGTGATGTGGGGCGACCCACGTTTCCACGGTCGACACTGACCTCTCGAACAGGACCCGGCGCTTCGGCGTCGGGTCCTGTTTTTCTTCCGGCCGAGCGGCTATCTTCGTACACGTGTTCGTCCTTGGTATCGATCCCGGTCTGACCCGTTGCGGGTACTGCGTGCTCGAGGTCGTTGCTGATACCCGCGGGCGCCACAGCCCGAAAGCGGTCGCACTCGGTGTCATTCGTACCGAACCCGGCGAACCACTGCATCTGCGCCTCGGCGAACTGCAGCGGGAGATCCGGGCGATCATCGCCGAATACCCGCCAGCGGTCATGGCGATCGAACGAGTGCTGTTCCAGGTGAATGTGAGCACAGCGATGTCCGTGGGTCAGACCAGCGGTATCGCCATGGCCGAAGCCGCCAACGCCGGCTGCGATGTCGTGCAGTACTCGCCCAACGAGGTCAAGCTGGCCGTCGCCGGTTGGGGCGGCGCCGATAAGACCCAGATCCAGCAGATGGTCACCACCCTGTTGGGGCTCGACACAATCCCGCAACCGGCCGACGCGGCCGATGCCGCGGCACTGGCGCTGTGTCATGTCGCCATGGCGCCGATGTTGGCGGCGGTCGCTGCGAAAGCCCGCTCATGATCGGCTCGGTTCGGGGTGAGCTCATTGCCCGGTGGCCCAACGGCGAGGTGCTCGTCGAGGTTGCGGGCATCGGCTACCGGGTGGTTGTCACTGCCTCCACCGCCGTGGAACTCGGCGATCTCGGGTCGGTCGTTCTCCTACACACCCACCATCACCGCCGTGAGGACTCCGAAACTCTCTACGGGTTCGCAACCGCTGAAGAGCGCATGGTGTTCGAAGCGCTCATCGGCGCCCACGGTGTGGGGCCATCGCTGGCCTTGGCGATCCTCGGGGTACATCCGCCGGCCTCGCTACTGCGGGTTCTCGCCGACGATGATCTCGACGCGCTGTGCCTGGTCCCCGGGGTGGGCAAGAAGACCGCCGCCCGTCTGCTCATCGAACTCAAGTCCCGCCTCGACATTCCCGGTATCGATGTCGCAGCCACCGCTGGATCAGCGCGCACTGGCGTCGCCGGCGGTGCGTCGCCGATCGCCGATGTGCGCAACGCGCTCGCCGAGCTGGGCTACGGCAACGACGAGATCGTCGAGGCTGTTCGCGACCTCCCCGTGGGTACCGACACATCCGAACTGCTCCGACTCGCCCTGCAACGATTGGCACTCTGATGCGCGACGAACTGCTCTCCCCGGAACCCACGCCCGAAGACATCGCCGCCGGGACGGAACCCGCGCTTGGCGCTCGTTCTACTCCCCGCACGACGGGCGGCATCGGTAGTGGAACCGAAAACGCTGGGAGCAGCGGCGACAACATCGGCGGTGATCTCATCGGCGAGGAGGGGGGTCTGCGCCCGCGCCATCTCGAGGAGTTCGTCGGACAGCGCGAGCTCAAGGAGCATCTCAGCATCATCCTCGAGGCTGCCCGTCGGCGGGAGCAGGCTGTCGACCATCTGCTGTTCGCCGGCCCTCCGGGGCTGGGCAAGACCACGCTCGCCGGCATCGTCGCAGCCGAGCTCGGTGTCGCCCTGCACGTCACCTCGGGCCCGGCTCTCGAACGGGCAGGGGATCTTGCCGCATTGCTCACCCGGCTGGGAGAAGGCGATGTCCTGTTCATCGACGAGATCCATCGTCTCAGTCGAAACATTGAGGAAGTCCTCTACCCGGCGATGGAGGACTTCCAACTCGACATCGTGCTGGGCAAGGGCCCGGCGGCCCGCTCGATCCGCCTCGATCTTCCGCGGTTCACGCTGGTCGGTGCCACGACCCGCACGGGACTCATCACCGGCCCGCTTCGCGACCGCTTCGGTCTGGTGGCCCGGCTGGATTACTACCAACCCGACGAGCTCGAAGCAATCGTGTCGAGAGCCGCCGGCATTCTGGGAATCGCCCTCGACCAACAGGGTGCCGCCGAGATCGCCCGACGAGCCCGGGGGACACCTCGTATCGCCAACCGTCTCCTGCGACGGGTGCGCGATTACGCGGAGGTTCGCAGCGACGGTTCCATCGACGCTGCCACTGCCAACGATGGTCTCGCCCTCTTCGGTGTCGACGCGCTCGGTCTCGACAAGGTGGATCGGGCTGTGCTCGGCAACCTCTGCCAGAAGTTCGGAGGCGGTCCTGTCGGTCTCGGCACCCTGGCCATCAGTGTCGGCGAAGCCGAAGAGACCGTCGAAGACGTCTACGAACCATTCCTCATTCAGTTGGGTCTCATCATGCGCACTCCACGAGGTCGCGTAGCCACTCCTGCGGCATGGGCGCATCTGGGCGTCCTTGCCCCGGCGGGAGCGCCACTTGCAGCCGATCCGGGTCCCTCGTTGTTCGACCGCTGAGCATCCGACGGCGCCCTAGCCTGTCGGCGCCATGGACTCCTCAGCGTTCGACTACGAACTTCCCCCCGGGGCTATTGCCCAGCATCCGATCGAGAAGCGCGATTCGGCCCGATTGCTGGTCGATCGAGGACCGTCCGAGACCATTGACCACCGTGTGGTGCGCGATCTTGCCGACCTACTCGAACCCGGCGATCTTTTGGTTGTGAACACCACCAGGGTGCTACCTGCAAGGCTTGCGCTGCGTCGGGATACCGGTGGTGCGGCTGAGGTCCTCCTGCTCGAGCGAACGGGTCGCGTCGCCTTTGGTTCGATCTGGGAGGCCCTGGTGCGTCCGAGTCGCAAGATCGTTCCCGGTTCGGTGCTCGTGACTCCCGATGGCGGCCAGGAGTTGATGGTGATCGTTGGTGAGGATCTCGGAGAGGGCCGACGAACTGTGGAGTTGCGCACGGAGGTCGATGAGCTCGATGCACTGGCCCGGCATGGCGTTATGCCGCTGCCGCCGTACATCACCGAGCGGCTCGAGGACCCCTCGCGCTACCAGACCGTGTTCGCCGAGCGACCGGCATCGGCTGCCGCCCCCACCGCTGGTCTGCATCTGACCGACGAGGTGTTCGCCGCACTGAATGCTCGCGGGGTGGGTCGGGCCGATGTCGAACTTGTCGTCGGGCTCGGTACCTTCCGGCCGATCGCTACCGAGCGTGTCGAGGATCACGTCATGCACGCCGAGTCCTACAACGTGCCGCCAGCCACGATGGAGGCCTGCTTGCGAACCAAAGAGGCCGGTGGCCGCGTGGTTGCCATTGGGACCACCGCCGTGCGTGCACTCGAGAGTGCAGCCTCCAGCGGTGAACTCTCCGGCCGCACCGAGTTGTTCATCAGCGGCGATCACCAGTTCCGGATCGTTGATCGTCTGCTCACCAACTTCCATCTGCCCCGATCTTCGTTGCTCGTGATGATCGATTCCTTCATGGGTCCCCGGTGGCGGCAGCTCTATATGGAGGCGCTCAGCGAGCAGTACCGGTTCCTGTCCTTCGGTGATGCCATGCTTCTCACCCGCCACGACCTCTGGACCGACTGATGCCTGACGCTCACGTGATCTCTTTCGAATGCGACGCCATCGACGGCGCAGCACGCACTGGTCGGGTCCGCACTGCCCGTGGCTCGTTCGCGACACCGTGCTTCATGCCAGTCGGTACGCGTGCCTCGGTGCGCACGCTCACCTCAGCCGATCTCGAGGATCTCGGGGCCGAGATCATTCTCGGCAACACCTATCACCTCATGTTGCGGCCGGGAGCTGACCTCATCGCTGAGTTCGGCGGCATCGGCGGGTTCGCCGATTGGCACGGCCATGTGCTCACCGACTCCGGTGGATTTCAGATCTTCTCGCTGGAACCGAAAGTCACCGATGAAGGCGCACGGTTCCGTTCTACCTACGACGGTTCGTACCATCACCTCAGCCCAGAAGGAAGTGTCGAGGTTCAGCAGAAGTTGGGCAGCGATATCCAGATGGTGCTCGATGTCTGTCCGCCGCTTCCTTCTCCGCTGTCGGTGGTGCGGGCTGCCGTGGATCGTTCGGCACAGTGGGCCGCTCGGGCGAAGATCGCCGACGCCCCGGCCCGGGGGCTCGGTTCCACCCAGGCCCAGTTCGGCATCGTGCAGGGCGGTGTCGACACCGCACTTCGGGCCGAGAGCGCGCAGCGGACCGTGGAGATCGACTTCGATGGATACGGCATCGGCGGACTTTCAGTGGGGGAGAGCCGCGAGGAGATGCTCCCTGCGCTCGCCGCCGCGACTGCGGTTCTACCGATCGACCAGCCGCGCTATCTCATGGGGGTTGGCGACCCGGTGAGCATTGTCGAAGCAGTGGCGTTGGGTGTCGACATGTTCGATTGTGTGCTCCCCACACGACTGGCTCGCCACGGCACGATCCTGACGTCGCAGGGTCGGATGAATCTGCGCAACGCCCGGTTCGCTGCTGACCACGAACCTCTCGAGCCCGGTTGCTCCTGCTCAACCTGTGCCCGGTGGTCGCGCGCATATTTGCGTCATCTGCTGAGCGTCTCGGAGCCGACCGCGGCCCGGCTCACCACGATTCACAACCTGCACTGGCTGCTGCGCCTGATGGAACAGGCCCGCACCGCCATCAGTGTCGGTACCTACGATCAGTTCCGCCGGTCGGTGGGTGCGGTCTGGAACTGAGGATTTCCCGCCGCCGTGCGGGGCTGGCGGTGCTGCCGGAACGGCCGGTGCCGGTCCGCACTACTGTTTGCCCGTTCGTGTCCCGACCTCGTCCAGAACCTGAATCCCCATCTCATGTCCATCTTCTTCATCATCATCCTGTTTGCCGTGGCATGGGCTGTGCTCATCCTGCCAAAACAGCGCGAACTCAAGCGCCATAACGCGCTCGTCGCATCACTGCAGGTCGGCGATGAGGTCATGAGCGGATCCGGTCTGTACGGCACTCTTGTGCAATTGGCCGAAGACACCGTGGTGCTGCAGGTTGCGCCGGGCGTCGAGCTCAAACTTGCCCGGCGAGCCATCGCCGCCAAAGTTGTACCCACCCCTGTCGTCGACTCGGGCACCGTTGTCGACACACCTCCTCTCGGCGCCGCAGGCGACGACTCATCGGAAGGAACCGAACCGTGAGACGGCTTCGTGCGTTCACCTCTCTCATCGTCATCGTGCTCATCGCAGCATCGGCGCTGATCTACACCTTCGTGAGCGGCAATACGCCACTGCTCGGGCTTGACCTTCAGGGTGGTGTGTCGGTGGTGCTGAAGCCCAAGGTTGCAGCCGAAAGCAGCGCTATCGATCAAGCCATAGCGATCATTCGCCAACGCATCGATGCGCTCGGTGTCGCTGAGCCGGAAATCACCCGTCAGGGCGACAACATCCTCATCCAGATCCCCGGCGTGAAGGACAAGGATCGTGCGATCGATCTGGTGGGCCAGACCGCTGAGCTTCAATTCCGGCCCGTCCTTGCGGCTCTCCCGGCGACACCCCAGGAAGTTCCGGCCGACGACACCACCACCACGGTCCCTGCTGATTCCAGTTCCACCACGATCGCTCCCGAGTCGAGTTCCACCACTGTGGGCGGCAGCGGCGAGGTCGGCCTGGGGAATCGCGTCTCACGCGGCGAGCTTGCTGCTGGTTCGAGCACTTCTCCCACCACTTTGTCGGATGGCTCCCGTGAGTTCGCGCAGGCCGAGACCACCACAACGGTTGCCGCTGTCTCTGCTGAGGAGCCGGCCACGGATGGTTCGACGACAGGCGCTGATCCGGCGGCTGCCGATCCGATTGCCGTCGATCCTGCTGCCGCCTCGGACCCGCTCGCGATCGATCCCGCTACTGGCGGCCTCACGGACGCTGCGTGTACCGCCACCCTCCGTTCGGATCAGCTGAACCCCACCGGTGACGCACTCCTGCCGCAGTGCAGCGAGCAGCGACTGGTCGCCACGTACAAGGTCGGGCCCGTGGGCCTCACCGGCAGTGCGCTCGACACCGCCCGGGCCAACCTCGGTCAGAGTGGTCAGTGGGTCGTGGCTCCGGTGTTCAAGGACAACGCGGAAGGCATCGGCAAGTTCAACGGAGCGGCGGGCCAGTGTTATGCCAAGGCCGCCACCTGCCCGTCGGGTCAGCTGGCGATCGTCCTCGACGGTCAGGTGCTCTCGGCACCCAGCATCAACGCCGCCAGCTTCAAGGCCGACCAGATTGAAATCTCTGGTTCGTTCAACGAGCGCACCGCGAAGGACCTTGCTACCGCTCTCAAGTACGGCGCCCTCCCGGTTGAGTTCGAGAAGCAGCAGGCGCAGATCGTCTCGGCCACACTGGGTCGTGACGCCCTTCATGCCGGCCTTATCGCCGGACTCGTCGGCCTGATCCTTGCCGGTCTCTACATGCTGGCCTTCTACCGGATCCTCGGACTGTTCGCGGTTCTCAAGCTTGGGATCGAAGGTGCACTGCTCTGGGCGGTGATCTCCTATCTCGGCACGAATAACGGTTTGGCCCTCACATTGGCGGGTATCACCGGCATCATCGTGTCCATCGGTGTCTCACTCGATTCGAACGTCGTCTACTACGAGCACCTCAAGGAAGACATCCAGAATGGCCGTTCGGTTCGTAGTTCTACCGATCGTTCGTTCGTTTCGGCATTCTCCACCATCGTGAAAGCCGACGTCGCCTCCCTCATCGGCGCCGGCATCCTGTGGTGGCTCACTGTCGGCCCGGTCCGCGGCTTCGCCTTCTATCTGGCTCTGTCCACAATGTTGGATCTGGTTACGTCCTGGGCCTACATGCGCCCGGTTGTGAAGTTCGCCACGGCCCGAAAGTCGCTCCTGCGGCGACCCGGCCTCCTCGGCCTTCCCGCTGAGCGCACCCAATCCATCCGTGATGCCGGCCTCGCCGGTGAGCCCACCATGTCAGGAGCCAACCGATGAGCGTGCTCGGACGTCTCAACCGAGGCGAGACCAACATCGATTTCATCAAGTGGTGGCGACGCACGATGATCGCCTCTGCGATTCTCATCGTCATCTCCATCGGGTCGCTGTTCCTCCAGGGACTCAATCTCGGCATCGACTTCAAGGGTGGCGTGTCCTGGGAGGTCAAGGCCCCGGGAGTCTCCGTCGACGAGGCCCGCGATGCGCTCGACGCAGTCGGTGAGGGCAGCGCAAAGATCCAGATCGTCGGCACGGACACGCTTCGGGTGCAGGGGCCGGAAGGCACGGCGGAGCAGACCCTCGAGGTTCGCCGTGCCCTTGCTGATCTTGCGGGCACTGATTCGGCCAATGTCAGCGTCTCCACGGTTGGTGCCTCATGGGGAGGCGATGTCACCCGATCAGCCATCCGGGCGCTCGTGTTCTTCTTCATCGCGATCCTCATTTACCTGACGATCCGACTCGAACTGCGCATGGCCATCGCTGCCATCGTGGCTGTGTTCCATGACGTGCTCATCAGTGTCGGCGTCTACTCCGTGTTCAAATTCGAAGTCACGCCGGGCACGGTCATCGCCTTTCTCACGATTCTCGGCTTCTCCATCTACGACACCATCGTGGTGGACGACAAGATCAAGGAGAACGATCGACTCGTGGGCATGAACTCGCGCATGTCCTATGCGCAGATGACCTCGCTGTCGATGAACCAGGTGTTGCTGCGGTCCATCAATACGTCAGTCGTCTCACTACTTCCGGTCGTGTCGCTGCTGGTCGTAGGTGCCGGCATCATGGGTGCAGTCACCCTCGAGGAATTCGCGATCGCGCTGATGGTCGGCCTGGTGGTCGGCGCATACTCCTCGATCTACATCGCGGCGCCGGTTCTCGTGTTTCTCAAGGATCGCGAGCCCAAGAACCGGGCGATCAACGAACGACTTGCTGCGCAGGGCATTGATGTCAACGCCGCTGTCGATCGTGCGGCTGTCACGGCAGCCAGCGCCTCGGGTTCTCGACGAGCAGTCGCGACGTCGAATGGCGCTGCCTCGACCAGCGCTGGGGCGAGCTCCACGGCTACTGGTGTCATCCCACCCCGTCCCCGCAAGAAGGGCCGTCGCCGCTGACGCCCGGTCACCGGCCGCCTGATCCCAGCCTGTACGGTGACCCCATGACGTCTTGCACCTGCGCCGGTCCTTGGGGTCGTCGCCACGACGCTTCTGTGCGCCTGGTGGTGAACTAACTCGATGGCCACCGTCGACCGGGTACTTCCGTGGCGTCGGCACACTGCGCCGCCTTCGGTCGAGGTCGCTCCCATCATCAAAGCGTTTCGCGAGCATCACCCGCGTGATGACTCGGCGCGAATCGTGCGCGCCTATGAGGTTTCCGCCGCTGCTCACAGGGGTCAGAGTCGTAAGTCGGGCGAGCCCTACATCACCCATCCGGTGGCGGTCGCCAAGATCTGTGCTGAGTTCGGTATGGACGATGTCACGATCGCCGCAGCGCTCCTGCACGATGCCGTTGAGGACACCGGTACGACGCTCGAACAGGTCGAGCGTGAGTTCGGTGCCGACGTGGCCGCCATCGTCGACGGTGTCACCAAACTCGATCGCATCAAGTTCGACTCCAAGGAAGCGCAGCAGGCCGCCACCGTACGCAAGATGTTGGTGGCCATGGCCAAGGACCTTCGGGTTCTCATCATCAAACTGGCTGACCGGCTCCACAACATGCGCACCATCGCAGCGATGCCCGCGTGGAAGCAGGAACGCACAGCCCAGGAGACCCTCGACATTTATGCGCCGCTGGCGCACCGACTCGGTATGCAGGATCTCAAGCAACAGCTCGAGGATCTCTCGTTCGCATCACTGCACCCGAAGCGTTACGCCGAGATCGACCACATGGTGGCCACCCGATCGCCGGAGCGAGAGGTTCTTCTCGACGAGGTGCTGCGCCATGTTCGTGCCCGTCTCGATGAGCTGAACATCATCGCCGACGTCACTGGCAGGCCCAAACACCTCTGGAGCATCTACGAGAAGATGGTGGTGAAAGGTCGTGATTTCGACGACATCTTCGACCTCATCGGCATCCGGGTCATCGTCGAGACAGTGAAGGACTGTTACGCGGCTCTCGGCTCGATCCACGCCACATGGAAGCCGGTCCAGGGTCGGTTCAAGGATTACGTAGCGATGCCGAAGTTCAACCTGTATCAATCCCTGCACACCACGGTGATCGGCCCCCGGGCCAAACCCCTCGAGGTGCAGATCCGCACTCTGGAGATGCACCAGCGGGCCGAGTTCGGTGTGGCGGCGCACTGGAACTACAAGGACAACCACGAGAGCACCGCTGATCTGGCCTGGCTCAATCGAATCGTCGATTGGCAGCAGGAGACCTCTGATCCAGACCAGTTCATGGCGAACCTCAAGATCGACCTCGAACAGGACGAGGTGTTCGTCTTCACGCCGAAGGGTCGTGTCATCACCCTTCCGAAGGGTGCTACCACCATCGATTTCGCCTATGCCATCCACACCGAGGTCGGCCATTCCTGTATCGGTGCCCGGGTGAATGGCCGACTTGTGTCGCTCGACTCCGAACTGCAGTCCGGTGATTCAGTTGAGATCTTCACCTCAAAGGTCGGAGGGTCGGGACCCTCGCAGGACTGGCTCAGATTCGTGCGTACCCAACGAGCGTCGAATCGCATCAGGGCTTGGCATTCGCGTGAACGACGCGAAGACGCCATTGAGAACGGCAGCGATGATCTCATCAAGGCACTGCGACGCGAGGGGCTGCCGGTTCAGAAGATCCAGCAGTCGAAGGTGATAGCGGAGATCGCGGCCGAGATGAAATACCCCGACCTCGCGGCATTGCATGC
>WLCQ01000045.1 GCA_009705225.1 Actinomycetota bacterium
GGCCCGGGCGTGCATCGACGTCCGCTCACCCATCGGATCGCAGCAATTGCGATCATCTCCGCTCTGACCGCCACGATCGCGCCAGCATTCCTCATTGTCGTTGTTGCCTCATCCATCGTTCTTGTTCTCGGTGGTCTCCTTGCTGGGCAACTCAAGAGCGCGTGGCGTGTACTTCTCGCCGGATTCGGTGGGTCGATCCTTGCGTTCGCCCTCCAGCTCCCGTGGAGCCTCTCGGCGATCACCGATCTGCGATCGTTCCTCGGATCGTCATCAACGCTCGGAGCAGCCAGCACGGTCTCATCGGTGACCCGTTTCGCCGTAGGTCCCGGCGGACCAGGGGTCCTCGGCTGGGCGTTACTCATCGCCGGAGCGCTTCCATTGCTCATTGGGCGTTCATGGAGGCTGGGTTGGGCAGTGCGGTGTTGGGCATTGGTCATCGCTGGCATGGCCGGCTCGTGGGTACTTGGTCAGGGCTGGGTTTCGGACCAACTGCCGTCAGTGGCGCTGCTGCTCGTTCCTGCCGCGATCGGCCTGGCTCTTGCTGTGGGCCTGGGGGTTGCCGCATTCGAGGTCGACCTGCCCGATTACCACTTCGGTTGGCGCCAACTTGCCTCTATCGCTGCAGCCGCTGCCTTCGTGCTCGCCGGAATGCCGGCCTTGGGTGCGGCGCTCTCAGGGCGTTGGCAGATGCCACGGGGCGACTTCGCTCGGAGCCTGTCCTTCCTCGACGAGCAGGCTGCCGGGAGTTCCTTCCGTGTCCTGTGGTTGGGTGATGCCGGAGTGCTCCCGCTCGCCGGATGGAGTCTTGACATCCCGGGCGTGGACGAACTCGGAACGGGGCGGTCACTCACCTTCGCCACGTCATCGGATGGAATGCCCACCGTTGCCGAGCAATGGGCCGGGCCGGTTGATGCCGGTCTCCGGTCCCTCGCGTCCTCGCTCGAAGTCGCTGGAGTAGGTGGCACCGCTCGACTCGGTGCGCTCGTGGCGCCCATGGCTGTCCGTTACATCGTCGTGCCTCTCGCATCGGCGCCAGAGCCATACGCCACCAGCACGGGATACACACCTTCGGCACTGCTGGCGATGCTCGATGCCCAACTCGATCTCGACTCCGTCACGGTCAATCCCGGGTTGCGGGTCTATCGAAATGCGGCATGGGGACCTGAACGAGCACTCCTCCCCGCCGATACGTCGATTGCGTCGGGCGGAGACAGGATCGCCGATCGACTCCTTCCGCAGGTCTCTGGTGCACCAGAAGTTCTCATGGACCCAGACGGTTTCGCCGGATGGAGTGGCGGAATCGATAGTGACGGATCCACTGTGTATCTCTCGCAGTCCGGTGGATCGAACTGGTCGCTGACCCAGAGCGGCCGACAACTCGAACGTTCTGATGCGCTTGGTTGGGCGAGTTCGTTCCGCAGCACCGGCGAAGGAGATGCCACGCTGCGCTTCGAAACTCCCATCACACGGTGGTTGATGTTGCTCGGCCAGGTGGTGCTGTGGGGTCTGGTCATCGTGTACCTCCTGCGGGTGCGAGTCAGGGTTGATGAATCGTCGATCCTGACCTCCAGCAGTGAATCCGACACTGCAGCCGCAGACGACGCGACCAACGCAGCCAAGATCGACTCTGCGGTTGCGTCTGCAACTCACAAACCCGGTGACGCGCTCATCTCCTCCATCCTGAGCGACGACGCATGAGCACGGTTCGTCGACTTCCGATGATCATGGTGTTGGTCGCGGTGCTCGTGGGAGGCGTGGTCTTCGACCGAACGCATCGTCCAACCACCGCCTCGACGGTCCGTCCTGACACGCTCATGCCCTCAGCGCAGCCAGCAGGGTCTGCCGGCTCCACGTGGTACTGCGCCGCCGGTTCAGCCACCGGTGACTCCAACGGATTCGCCGAACAGACAGTCTCCGTAGCGAATAGTTCGGATGAGGAGATCACCGGGCAACTCACCGCGGTTCCTGACAAGGGCGACCCCGTCGTGTCGAAGCTGCGGATCGCTGGTCATTCTCGTCAGACTGTCCGCATCAGTGATCTCGTGCGGGCCACGTGGGCGTCTGCACTGGTCGAACTTTCGGGTGGGGAGGTCACTGTCGCCCAACTGTTCCAGGGGCCATCGGGTCGATCGGCCGGAGCATGTGCATCAGCGCCGGCGCAGGACTGGTACTTCCCATCCGGCTCCACCCGCAACGGCGCGCGCAACCTCATGGCGCTGTTCAATCCGTTCCCGGGAGAGGCCACAGTCGACATCACCTTTGATACCGAGGACGGCTCCCGAGCGCCACAGCAGTTCGATGGCCTGGTGCTGCCGGGTGGAAGGGTGTCAGTCGTCGATGTTGGAGCGGTGGTCACGTTGCGCGAGCAGGTGTCCACGTCGGTTCATGCCCGCGCCGGACGTGTGGTGGCGCAGCAGATTCAGACCGCTGATGGACGCGAGGGCGGCGAGCAGGGCCTCACCGTCACGCTCGGCGCCACGTCATCGGCGATGGACTGGTTCTTCCCGGTCGCGACGCCAGCGGATTCATCAGCGCATGAGGTCGTGTCTGTGCTCAATCCCGGCGAGGTCGATGCGACTGTTGAGGTGCAGGTGCAGGTTGATGACGCCGCGCAGGTTGGCAGCGTCGAGCCCTATCGACTCTCGGTGCCCGCCGGTCGATCGGCCTCAGTGGACCTCATGGGTGATGCCCGAATCCCGCGAAATGCTGAACGTTGGCTGATCGTGCATTCCACGGGGGGCACCGGTGTGGTGGCAGCGCGTTCGATCGGGTCGGTCCGTTCCGCAGACACCGGTGGACTCACGTACACATTGGGTGTTCCCGTGGCCGCCACGAACTGGTTAGCCACATTCGGCAATCCTGTCGGAATCGCGTCATCGGTCATTGCGATCGCCAATCCAAGTGCGGCGGGTGATGCAAGGGTCACCGTCACGATCCACGGGGCCGGTTCGGCGAAGGACATTCCGACGATGATCGACGTCGTCATCGCCTCAGGTGAGCGGCGACTGCTTGATCTCACGAAGGAACTCGCCACCCGCAACGAGGCATCGATCACCATCTCCTCGGATCAGCCCGTGGTCGTCGGGCAGTTGATGGTTTCCCCGTTGCCGATCGACCTTCTCACCCCGACGGTGTACCCGTTGATCGGCTCCATGAGCATCGTCAGCGATCCGGTTCCTCCGCAGGTGGTGGCACTCGACGACGCACTGCTTCCTTCGGAGCCGACCACAACGCTCGACCCGGCGGTTTCGACGACCACCACGGTTGATTCGACCTCGACGACCCTGATGGGTGCAGTCACCTCAACCACCATTCGCTGAGGACAGGACCGATCATGGAACGCCTCATCATCGCTGGTGTGCTCATCGTGATAGCGGTGGCGGTGTCTGTGATCCTGCAGCGTCGTCGACCGGCCCCGCCATCCGGTTCGCAGTGGAACATCCCGGCGCAGCTCGACCGACTCGATTTCCGATCACCGCATGCGCCGTGGCTGGTGGCAGTGTTCACGTCCGCAACCTGCGATGCATGTTCTGATGTTGTGATGAAGGCCGATGCGTTGCGTAGCGACATCGTCGAAGTCCAGGAACTCGAGGTTGCAGCCGATGCTGATCTGCATCGCCGTTACGGGATCGACGCCGTGCCGTTGATTCTCATAGCTGGTCACGACGGTGTCGTGGCCCGGCACTTTCTCGGACCGGTGACCGCAACTGACCTCTGGGCTGCTGTAGCCGAGGCCCGCGAGCCCGGCTCCACGCCGGAGTCCTGCCACGAGCATCAGGCGGACCACGACATCTGAGCCCGATACCGGGCGGGTGTCTTGATCAGAGTTCGGTGTGATCGGCGTGGGGGAGTGAGCCCACATCGACCGGCTCGCCGATGGACGGTGCACTTGTTGCGGCTGCGCTGTTGGGGTTCGAGGACGTGGAGCCCGGTGCGGCGAGTTCGAGCAGGCGGGTGACCTCGCCGCCGTCGATGGTTTCGTGTTCGAGGAGGGCACGGGCGACGAGATCGAGGCCGTTGCGATTGTCGGTGAGCACAGTTCGGCACCGGTCCTGAGCCTCGCGCAGGATGCGTTCGACCTCTTCGTCGATGACCCTGGCAGTGTCGTCGGAGTAGTCACGCGAGTGCATGAGGTCCTCGCCGAGGAATACCTGTCCCTGTTGACCCCAGGCCATCGGGCCGACGCGAGTGCTCATGCCCCATTCACGCACCATCTTGCGGGCGAGTTCGGTGGCGCCGACGAGGTCGTTGTTGGCGCCGGTGGACACCACGTCGAACACCAGCGACTCAGCGATGCGACCGCCCATGCGTACGACGAGGGAGTCCTCGATGTAGTCCTGACGATAAATGTGACGTTCCTCGGTGGGCAGCTGCATCGTGACACCCAGCGCCATTCCCGAAGGGATGATTGTGACCTTGTGCAGGGGATCGGCCGTGGGAAGAACAGCGGCACAGACCGCATGGCCGGCCTCGTGGTAGGCGATCGCCTCTTTCTCGAGGTCGGAGAGCGCCATGGACTCGCGGCGTTGTCCCATGAGGATGCGGTCGCGTGCCTCCTCGAAGTTGCGACGGTAGATCTGGCTTTCGCCGCCGCGAACTGCGAAGAGTGCTGCCTCGTTCACGAGGTTGGAGAGATCGGCGCCGCTCATACCGGGAGTGCCGCGAGCCACGAGATCAAGGTCGACATCCGGGGCGATCCGCTTGTGCTTGACATGCACCTCGAGGATCTTGCGGCGATCGTCGAGTTCAGGCAACGGAACCACGACCTGACGGTCGAATCGGCCTGGTCGGAGCAGGGCAGGATCAAGAATGTCGGGACGATTCGTGGCGGCGATCATGACGATGCCGGTGGTGACCTCGAAGCCATCCATCTCGGAGAGCATCTGGTTCAGGGTTTGCTCGCGCTCATCGTGTCCGCCGCCGAGACCGGCACCCCGCTTGCGACCGATGGAGTCGATTTCGTCGATGAAGATGATGGCGCGCCCGAGCTTGCGGGCATTCTGGAAGAGATCGCGTACCCGGCTGGCGCCGACGCCGACGAACATCTCCATGAAGTCAGAACCAGTGACCGAGAGGAACGGAACGCCGGCCTCCCCGGCGACTGCCCTGGCGATGAGTGTCTTACCGGTTCCGGGAGGTCCGACAAGCAAAATGCCCTTGGGGATTCGTGCACCGATCTCGCTGAATTTTTCGGGGTATTTCAGGAAGTCGATGACTTCGGTGACGTCGGTCTTGACGCCTTCATATCCGGCGACATCGTCGAACGTGGTTGCGGGACGCTCCGCGTCGTAGGTCTTGGCCTTGCTGCGACCGATGGACATGATGTTGCCCATCCCGCCGGATGCTCGCTTCTGCATCCACATGAAGAACCCGATGAGCAGCGCTACCGGCAGCAGGAGTGGGATCAGCGTGCCCCAGATGCTCTGACTGGGTGTGTCGTAGGTGACGCCCTTCTCGATGAAGAGGCTCTGATCGGCGTCCGAGAGCTGCAATGGGCCGGTGGTGGTGAAGCTGGAGCCATCCTCGAGCTTGCCGGAGATATGACCGTTCGTATTGTCGAACGTTGCGTCGCTGACCTGATCGCCGCTCAGTTTGTTGATGAAATCGCCGTAATTGATCGCAGTGCTGGCAGAGGCGGAGGCGAGGAACTGCAGCAGCACGGCACCGCCAACCACGGCCAGCAAGACGAAGATGGTCCAGCGGGGCCATCCGCCGTCGCCGCCGAGACGGGATTTGTTCGCACTCTCGCCGGATGGGGGGGTTGCGTTCTCGGGACTCATGGCAGGCAGCCTACGCGCCCGCCGCGAAAATCCCCATCAAGGAGCGGTCAGAAATCCAGCGATCGAGGATCGGGCGCGACGCTGGTCGATGATCTGCCATCCCTTGGGCACACTCAACGAATCTGCATGGCGTCGGCAGACGTCGTATGACGCCGGATGCGCCTCGTCGGCGAGCGGATCGAGGAAGACGGTTCGCTCTCCGTAGTCGTATCCGAAGGTCGCAGTGGCGGGATCTCCGCAGCCGGGTCGGGCACAGGAACGAGTCATGACCCCGACGGTACCGCCACGACCTGTCCTCGGCGCGGACCTCCGACCGGTAGCCTCGCGACGTGGCGACCGACAAGCGACCTTCGGGGCGAGTGACCCAGTCCAAGAAGCAGGCCGCCCAAGCGGCATCGGTCGTCGTCCCCGCTGTCGCCAAGGACTCCGAACCCGTCGACGGCGAGAAACCAACGTACGGTGCCGGAGCACTGCTACTCACATTCTTGGGTGCGCAACTGCTTTCGTCCATCGCCTACTTCTTCGCCACGGCCAACACCTCGTACGACTTCGTGGTCCCCGCCGGCGTGGGCGCCGCTGTCGGGCAGGCCTCATCGCAGTTCTCGCTCCAGCAGACCCTTGCGGTGTCGGTACCGCCTCCGGTGTGGCTCACTGCACTCATGCAGTTGCCGCTCTGGTTCGGCCTCGGAGCTATTCCAATCTGGTTCGCGGTGAAGCGGGGCCGTGGAGTGGTCGCCGATCTCGGTCTGCGGTTCCGGGCGATCGATGCCCCGATCGGTCTCGCCATTGGCGTGGCGTGTCAGTTGTTGCTCGTTCCGGCCATCTACATCTTGTTGTCAAAGATCATCGGCGTGAAGGACATCTCCGCTGCAGCCCGTGAGCTCACCGATCGTGCATCTTCACCTATTTCCATCATCTTGCTGTTCCTGATCGTCGGCATCGGAGCGCCGATTGCAGAGGAGATCTACTTCCGAGGCATGGCCCAGACCATCTTCGGCCGACGACTCCGACCGCACTGGGCGATCCTCGCTGCGGCGGCGTTCTTCGCTGCCACCCATCTCCAGCCGCTGCAGTTCCCGGCGCTCCTCGCCTTCGGAGCGGTGCTCGGTGTGATGCGTTGGCGATTCGGCCGTCTCGGGCCCTCGATCTGGGCCCACCTTGGATTCAACGTCGTGGCGGCGGCCTCGCTCGTGTTCAACCTCGGGATCGGCTGATCGGTGTACCCCGTCGCCGGGTCCACTGGTGCAACGATGGGACGATCATGAACGAGAAACGCGTGGATCTCCCGGAGCACCCGGGTCCTTCGGATTCGCAAGCAGCCGACGACGCTGTCGTTGCGGGGCTTGCAGCGGCCATCGACCCACCAGGGCGGATTCTTTCGGCGCTCCGTCGCGCGGGTCGGCGCGCTCTCGGCGGCGCCGAGCGTCAGGCTGGCCTCGGCGTTGAGGCCTGGGTCTCAATGATCATCGTCGGGTTCTGCGTCGTTTTCGTGTTCATGCAGTTGAGCCCGACCCACATCCTCTCGTCGAGTACGCCTGCCGGCGGCGATATGGGCGCACACGTTTGGGGTCCGGCGTATATGCGCGACCACCTGCTGCCCTCGATGCAGCTCACCGGTTGGTCGCCGGACTGGTTCGCCGGATTCCCCGCGTATCAGTTCTACATGGTGGTGCCGTCGCTGGCGATTGCCCTACTCAGTCTTGTCATCCCCTACGGCATCGCGTTCAAACTGATCGCCATCTCTGGTCTGCTCACGCTGCCGATCGCCTGCTGGGTATTCGCTCGTCTGGTGCGACTGCCGTTCCCCGCTCCGCCGCTGTTCGCCATCGGCGCCACGTTGTTCCTGTTCGACCGCTCGTTCTCCATCTACGGCGGGAATATCGCGTCCACCATGGCAGGAGAGTTCTCCTGTTCGATCTCGCTCACCTTCGCCATCTTGTTCCTCGGCGTGGTCGGTCGTGGTCTCGAGACCGGTCGTCACCGAGTCCTTGCGGCAGTGCTGCTCGCCATCACCGGACTGTGCCATGTGTTGCCGTTCCTGTTCGCCGTGGTTGGCGCCGTGGTCTGGTTGGTCGTATCTGTTGGGTATCGCAGCGGCTGGTTGCGACGAATGTGGTGGCTGGTGTGTTCGGGAGTCGTGGGCGTCGCTCTCATGTCGTGGTGGATCCTGCCCTTCGCCCTGCGCACGTCGGTGATGAACGACATGGGGTGGGAGAAGAAGACCAACTACGTCAACATGCTCTTCCGGCGTGAGAACCTCGATCCGCAACTCGTCAATTCGCCGCCGATCGGCGTCATCGCTCTTTTGGCGTTGCTCGGACTCTTCATGTCGATCGTGTGGCGAAGGCGCGGCGGTATTTTTCTGGTGGGTATAGCGGTGGCATCGGCCGCTGCGTTCGTGCTCATGCCCCAGGGCCGGATCTGGAACGCGCGCATTCTGCCGTTCTGGTATCTGGCGCTGTATCTCCTCGCCGCAGTTGGTGTCGCCGAACTCGGAAGGGCGTTGGCAACAGTGCTCGCCCGCGATCCCGAGCAGCCACGGCGATCGGTCATGGTTGTCACCGCCGTGGGTGCATCGCTGGTGGCGGTGGTCGCGTTGGCCATGCCGTTGCGGGCCATGCCTGAGAACATCTCGCTCGGACCGATCAACATCGACCTCGGTGGGCCCGGCTCGGACGGGGCGTATCACTGGCTGTTCCTCTCGACCACTGACTCGAGTTTCGTACCGGGATGGGCCCGCTGGAACTTCTCCGGGTACGAGGGCAAACCTGCCTATCCGGAGTATCACGACATCATGTCGACGATGTCCGAGGTGGGTCAGACCAACGGCTGTGGCCGTGCGATGTGGGAGTACGAGGAGCAGCACGATCGGTACGGAACCCCGATGGCGCTGATGCTGCTTCCGTTCTGGACCGACGGATGTATCGGATCGATGGAGGGGCTCTATTTCGAGTCCTCCGCTACAGCTCCGTATCACTGGCTCAACGCCGATGAACTCTCCACCGCACCCTCGAATCCCCAGCGCGGTCTCCCATATGTTGCTGGCGCTCCATCCCGCTCGGAATTCGATCTGGGGGTCGAACACCTCCAGTTGCTCGGCGTTCGCTACTACATGGCCATTTCCACATCGATGATCGACCTCGCCCGAAGCAACACAGCGCTCACGGAGGTTGCCTCCTCCGGTCCCTGGGTGGTTTTCGAGGTGGCAGACAGCGCCCTTGTCACGCCGCTGCAGAACGAGCCCGCTGTACTCACGGGTGTCTCGAATGCAGATGCATGGCTCGATGCCGTTCTGCCTTGGTACAGCGACTCCTCGAAGTGGCGCGTGCCTCTGGCGGCTGGTGGACCCGCGTCCTGGCAACGGATCGCACCGGGGGAGGAACCGGTGGCCGTACCGGTCGATCCGGTCGGAATCACCGACATCACGACTGACACCGATCAGATCTCGTTCTCGGTAAGTCGGGTTGGCACCCCGGTCTATGTGAAGACCTCCTATTTCCCGAACTGGAAGGTGAGCGGGGCTGAAGGTCCATGGCGGGTCTCGCCGAATCTGATGGTCGTAGTGCCTACCTCCGACCATGTGACCCTGCGCTTCGGTAACACCTCCGTCGAGTACCTCAGTTGGATCATCACGGCTCTCGGATTACTGGGTCTCATTGCCTTGTGGCGGGCTGGTCCGCTCCTTTTCCCCGAGCCCCGTCCGTGGTTTCCCGGGAGAAGGGGTCCACGTGGCGGTCCACTAGGGTCCACTCCCATGTCAGCCCCCGAAATGACTGCACTCGATGCCATCTTCAAGGCGTATGACATCCGAGGCACAGTGCCTGATCAGCTCGATGCCCTGCTCATTGAGCGGATCGGAGCGGCATTCGCCCGGTTCGTGGCCGATACATCGGGCGCTACCGAGATCCTCATCGCCCACGACATGCGTCCTTCCGGTCCGGAGTTCGCCGACGCGTTCGCGGCCGGAGCGGTCGCCCAGGGGGTCGACGTCGTTCATCTCGGTCTTGCCTCCACCGACCTGCTGTTCTTCGCCGCAGGCCACTTCGATCGCCCCGGTGTGATGATCACCGCCTCGCATAATCCTGCCCAGTACAACGGTCTGAAGATGTGTCTCTCGGGTGCCCGTCCGATCGGTGAGGACACCGGACTGCGCGAGATCAAGCAAGCAACTGCTTCGGGCCTCGCGCCGGTTGCGTCCACTGGATCCATTACCCGCCGCGACGATGCCCTCGACGCTTTTGTCAGTCACGTCCACTCGTTCGTCGACCTCGATGCGTTGCGCCCGCTCCGCGTGGTGGCCGACACCGCGAATGGCATGGGTGGACTCACCGCCCCTGCGGTCTTCTCCGGACTGCCATTCGAGCTCGAGGTCATGTACGGCGAACTCGATGGCACATTCCCGAATCATCCGGCCGACCCGATCCAACCGGAGAATCTCGTTGATCTCCAGGCCCGGGTCCGTGCATCCGGCGCCGATGTCGGTCTGGCATTCGATGGCGACGCCGACCGGGTGTTCTTGGTTGATGATCAGGGACAACTGGTCTCTGGATCGCTTACGACAGCCATCGTGGCTGATGTCATGCTCAAGAAGAACCCCGGTCAGATCGTGCTTCACAACCTGATCTGCTCGAAGGCGGTCCCCGAGGTGATCCTCGAGGCTGGTGGCTCGCCGGTGCGAACCCGTGTGGGTCATTCGTTCATCAAGCAGGTCATGGCCGACACCGGCGCCTGCTTCGGTGGTGAGCATTCGGGCCACTACTACTTCCGGGACAACTACCGGGCCGACAGCGGGATCATCGCCGCCATGGTTGTGCTTGAACTCGTGTCGATCTCGGGTCGTCCGATTTCCGAACTCCGGATTCCCTACGAGCGTTACAGCGACTCGGGTGAGATCAACACCAAGGTCCCGGACCCGCTCGCCGTCATCGAACGATTCGGCGAGTTGTTCGCCCACGCCCGACTCGATCACCTCGATGGACTCACCGTCGATCTGACCGAAGGCGACGCCGCCGACCCGAACGATCCCTGGTGGTTCAACCTCCGCCCCTCGAACACCGAACCGCTGCTGCGCCTGAATCTCGAGGCTGCCACTCCCGAGCTCTGCTCGAAGCATGTGGACGAGATTCGTGCGCTGATCGCCGAGATCGCTGCATCGCAGTGATCCGCAACTGAAGGAGAACCATGTCCCTCGATCCTCAACTTCTGGCGATCCTCGCCTGCCCTGTCGACAAGGGCGCGCTGTTCTACGTCGCCGATGAAGACTTCCTGTACAACCCTCGCCTCATGCGGCGTTACGACGTTCGAGCCGACATCCCGGTCATGCTGCCCGACGAGGCCACCATTGTCGACGATGCGGAGCATGAGCGCCTGATGGCGAAGATTGCCGCCGAGGGCCTGCTGCCGACGTTCGAGGCCTGAGCGCGTGATTCTTGACTCCGTCGGCATGTTTGATGCCGTGGCGGCGTTCCCCGAGCAACTCGAGGTCGCTGCCGGTGCAGCGGCAGTTGCGGTCGCCGATGCCGCATTGCCGGCCCATGAGGACATCGCCAATGTGGTTGCGCTCGGGATGGGTACGAGCGGACAGGTGGGTTCAATCCTGCGCGAGATCGCCGGTCCGCTCATGGCGGTTCCGCTCGTCACGCATCGCGGCTACGGGGCGCCGAATTTCACCGATGGATCGACACTTGTGCTCGCGATCTCCTGCAGCGGAGACTCCGAGGAGACACTGGATGCCGCCCAGTCGGCGCATGAGGATGGAGCCACTGTCATCTGCATCAGTAGCGGAGGCGCGCTCGAGCGTTTCGCCACTGAGAATCACCTGACGCATCTCGGTGTCGTTCCTGAGGCTCCGGTTCGACGCGCCGCCCTTGGGTCGATGTTGGTCCCCGCGCTACTCACTCTCGATGCCGTCGGGCTATTCCCAGGTGCCGCGGTTTGGATCCGCGATTCGATCGATCAGGTCTCGCGTCGTCGTGACGCACTCATCGGCGAACACAACGAAGCCCGTCGCATGGCCCGTCGACTCGGCCGGGCATTCCCGATCATTTACGGCGGCGATGGTCTTGGCGGTTCTGCTGCCGAGCGCTGGAAGACCCAGTTCAATGACAATGCCAAGGTCGCTGCGTTCGCCAACCAGGTGCCCGAACTAACCCACAACGAGGTGTGTGGATGGGGTCAGGACGGCGACGTCACTCGTCAGGTTTTCCAACTCTTCCTTCTCCGTCATGACTTCGAGCATCCGCAGACCTCTCGTCGCCTTGATGTCATCGATGACATCCTCGACGAGGTTGTCGGGGCGATTCATAGTGTGAATGCGCAGGGGGAGGGGATGCTCGCCCAACTCCTCGACCTGATGCTCATCGGCGATTTCGTTTCGCTGTATGCAGCGACCGAACAGGGACTCGATCCGGGCCCGGTGCCGATCCTCGCCGAGCTCGAAGCTCGCGTCCGCTCGCTCTGACCCTCTACACTGACCGTCGGCTGATTGATCGGGTCAGAGGGCCCCAGCCTTGTGTTACCAGCGCCACCGCACTCGCGGGGTTGCTTCCCCTCGTCTCCACAGGATCCCCCAATGACGCTGACCCCCACACTCTCCGACACCGGTATCGACTTCCGCGTCGCCGATCTCGAGCTCGCAGCCTTCGGTCGGAAGGAGATCCAGCTGGCCGAGCATGAAATGCCCGGTCTCATGAAGCTCCGCGCCGAATTTTTCGATGCGCAGCCGCTCGCGGGGGCCCGCATCACTGGATCGCTCCATATGACCATCCAAACAGCGGTGTTGATCGAGACCCTCGTCGTCCTCGGTGCTCAGGTTCGTTGGGCGAGCTGCAACATCTTCTCCACCCAGGACCATGCTGCCGCTGCTGTGGTCGTCGGTCCTGAAGGAACGATCGACCGCCCCAAGGGAGTCCCGGTCTACGCATGGAAGGGCGAGAACCTCGAGGAGTACTGGTGGTGCACCGAGCAGGTGCTGCGCTGGCCCGATGGTGCCGGTCCCAACATGATTCTCGATGACGGCGGCGATGCCACGATGCTCGTGCACAAGGGCGTCGAGTTCGAACGCACTGGCATCGTCCCCGAGACCACCGAGGACGACTCCGAGGAATGGGGCGTGGTGCTCGAGGTGCTTCGTCGCACTGTGGCCGCCGAACCTGAACTGTGGCACGGCGTCTCCGACGGGATCATCGGCGTCACCGAGGAGACCACCACCGGTGTGCATCGGCTGTATCAGATGCAGGAAGCCGGCAGCCTGATGTTCCCGGCAATCAATGTGAACGATTCCGTCACCAAGTCGAAGTTCGACAACCTCTACGGTTGTCGCCACAGCCTCATCGACGGCCTCAACCGGGCCACCGACGTCATGATCGGCGGGAAGGTTGCACTCGTCTGCGGCTACGGCGATGTGGGCAAGGGTTGCGCGGCATCGCTGCGTGGTCAGGGTGCTCGCGTCATCGTCACCGAGATCGATCCCATCTGTGCGCTGCAGGCCGCGATGGAGGGATACCAGGTCGCACGCATTGAAGACGTCCTCGATCAGGTCGACATCTACGTGAGCGCAACCGGAAACTTCAATGTCATCACGGCGGAGCACATGGCTCGCATGAAGCATCAGTCCATCGTGAGCAATATCGGCCACTTCGACAACGAGATCGACATGGCTGGGCTCAAGAAGATGAGTGATGTGCAGAAGGTCAACATCAAGCCCCAGGTTGACGAGTACGTGTTCCCCGATGGTCATTCGGTGATCGTGCTGGCCGAAGGACGACTCATGAATCTCGGCTGTGCCACCGGCCATCCCAGCTTCGTGATGTCGAACAGTTTCTCGAATCAGGTCATCGCCCAGATCGAACTGTTCACCCATCGCGACTTCTACGAGAACAAGGTCTACACACTGCCGAAGCACCTCGACGAGAAGGTCGCGTCGCTGCATCTCGATGCGCTCGGCGTTCGGCTCACGCGCCTCACGGAGGATCAAGCTTCCTATCTCGGGTTGCCAGTCACCGGGCCGTTCAAGTCCGACCATTACCGGTACTGAAACCAACCCGATCCTGACCGAGACCCAACCAGCCAAGGAGTTCATCATGGAGAACCTCGACGGACGCGTCGCAGTCATCACCGGCGCAGCCAGCGGAATCGGCCTCGCCATGGCCCATCGTTTCGCTGCCGAGGGAATGAAGCTCGTGCTTTCCGACGTGGAGTCCGACGCAATGGCTGCTGCTGTCGCCGGACTCCCTGCGGGAACCGAGGTCGTGTCGATGCTCTGCGATGTCTCCAAGGGTGAGCAGGTTGAAGCGCTGCGCGACTTCGCCCTGGATTCGTTCGGCACCGTGCATCTGGTGTGCAACAACGCCGGTGTCGGTGGCGGCGGAGCGATGACCGAACTCAATCTCACCGATTGGGAGTGGGTGATCGGCGTCAATCTCTGGGGCGTGATCAACGGCGTGAAGGTGTTCCTGCCACTGCTCACTGAACAGGGCGAGGGTCATATCGTCAACACGGCTTCGGTCGCCGGACTGTTCGCCGCTCCGTTCATGGGGGCCTACAACGTCTCGAAGTACGGCGTGGTGGCACTCTCAGAGACCCTCTTCAACGAACTCGCCATGGCACATCCCGGTGTCCATGTTTCCGTGTTGTGCCCGTCATGGGTCAAGACCAACATCGCCAACTCGGCTCGTAACCATCCCGATGGTCCGCCCGAGGATGCTGGGGCGATCGCCGAGGTCATCGAAACCTTCATCTCCAAGGGAATCGATCCCGCCGATGTCGCCGACCAGGTCGCTGAGGCCGTCAAGGTGAACCGTTTTTGGATCATCACGCACGAGGACACCCCGGCGGCGGTCACGCAGCGCATGCGTTCCATTCTCGATGATGGCGCGCCTCCGATGTTGATGCACTAGGTCCCGTTTGCCCTTCCGGGCCTTGGATCGGGCTTCCTACCCTGCATCGGTGCGGCTCATCGACATTCTCCTTCCGGTTCCATGCGCCCGCTGCGGGGAGCCGCCGGTTTCCCCTTGCACGAACTGTCTGGCCGCTCTCACGGAGAGTCCAGTGTTGCCGGTGCCCGCTGGTCTGAGCACCCTGAGTGCTCTCACCGCCTACGACGAGCATTCTGCGAAGTTCATCACCGATGCCAAGTACCACAACTCGCGGACCGGGCTTGTGGTGCTGGCCCGGTGGGCGGCGAGGATGGTGCCGGGCGATGTCGTCGATGAGCTTGGCTGTGTCAGTTGGGCGCCGACTGCAACGCGACGCCGACGTGAGCGTGGATTCGATCAGGCCCAGATCATGGCCAGGATCGTGGGCCGTGAACTCGGACTCCCGACCCGCCGGCTGTTGCGGAGGTCGAGCGCTGCCGCCCAGACTGGCCGCACCCGCACCGAGCGGCTCAGCGGACCGGTATTCACCCCTCTCCGCGACCGAGGGTCCGATTCCCATCGCCGTTTAACCACACCAAGCTCAATTCTGATCGTTGACGATGTCTGCACCACGGGTGCCACGCTCATCGCCGCGGCACGAGCGCTCGCTGGGTCCGGCCGCGCAGTCCATGGCCTGGTGATCGCCCGCACTCCCGCTCCGGGCGCCTGATCTCCTCCCGCTGCGACCCGCTGAACCTCCAATGGGGCGCCATCGGTAGACTTCGGTCCCTATGGGCGTCTTTGACAAGCTTCTGCGTGCAGGTGAGGGAAAGAAACTCCGGGCGATCGAGGCGCTTGTGCCCGATATCAACGCGCTCGAACCCGAGATCACGGCGCTGTCAGACGATGCGTTGGCGGCGCGCACAGTCGAGTTCCGGCAGAGGCTCGACAACGGAGCCAGCCTCGAGGATCTTCTGATCGAGGCTTTCGCGGTTGTTCGGGAGGCCGCCCGACGTGAGATCGGACAACGCCATTACGACGTGCAGCTCATGGGTGGAGCGGCACTTCATTTTGGATGGGTCGGCGAGATGAAGACCGGTGAGGGTAAGACCCTCGTCTCCACGCTCCCGGTGTACCTCAATGCTCTAGCCGGAAAAGGCGTGCACGTCATCACGGTGAATGACTATCTGGCCACCCGCGACTCCGAATGGA
>WLCQ01000046.1 GCA_009705225.1 Actinomycetota bacterium
CGGTGCCGTCAGTGTTGAGACGGAGAATCCGATCACTGCCCGCCAGATAGAGCTTCGTGCCGTCGGGGCTGATTGCCAGCGACTCGACCGCGTACGAGCTGACGTCAGCCACGTTGTTCGTGCGACCTCCCGGGGTCGTCGCCGAGAACTTCACGATCCAACCGATCTGAGGAGCAGCGGCATAGACCGTGTTCCCGTCTGCGCTGAACACCATGTCGGTGAGCCAACCGTTGTCCGCCGTGCTCACATAGGCCTGGTCATAACCTGATGCCGTCATGCGGGCGACAAAGCCGAAGTCGGTGGCGGCATAGACGGTGCTGCCGTCGGTACTAGCCGCGACATTGTTGATGAAGTCATCGGAGTACATGACGGTCGGCGAGGTTGACGCACCCACGCCGAGGCCCCGATAGCCCGAGGCGACATGGTTGCGCGTGGTGACCGAAACCGGAGGCGAAAGGAGCACGACGATGTCGGATCGCGTGAGGTCCTGCACATAGATACTGCGGCCGGCCGGGTTGACCGTGATCGCGGCGACGCTGCCGAAACCACTGGCGATCGTGGTCTGATCAGCTCCTGCGATCGTCATGCGGATCACCGACTGGGATCCGACTCCAGAGCTGGAGCCGGCGTAGAGCAGACCATCCGGGCCGAAGCTCAGGTGGGCGCTAGCGATCCCCGTTGCGATGGTCGTGATACCGCTGCCGTCGATGTTCATCACGCCGATGCGGCTGGACTGGCTCCACGCGAGCTTGGTGCCGTCGGGTGAGATCGCGATCGACACGATCGACGTCGTGGGATCGGTGGGCGTAGCGAGCGTGGTCTGACCGGTTCCGTCCGCGTTCCAACGAATGATGGCACCGGAATTGGCGCCCACGTACACCTTGCCGGCCGGGCTCACCGCGATGTCGTTCGGCACGAACCCGCTGCCGAACGTGGATGTGGATCCGGACCCATCGGCGTTGCGCTTGAGCACCCCGCCGGCTCGCAGTGCCGAGTAGATAACTGTGCCGTCGGGGCTCAGCCCGAGGCCCACCACGCTGCTCGCACCCTGGGCGATCTCGGTAGCGCTGCCGCCGGAGCTGGGGATGGAGAGGACCTTCTCATCGGTGCCGCGCGTCAAGAAGAACTTGGATCCGTCCGGGCTGAACGCACCGCCTCGAAACCCGTATGCCGATGAAGCGGTCGGACTCGCAATGGAGGTGGAGGAGTAGCCAGCCGCTGTCGTGATGCCGTCGACGGCTGCAGCCACCGGAGCGACCGACATGAACCCCATTGCGGCGATTGCCACGATGGATGCGACCAGGAGGCGAACTCGGCGGAGCGTGGTGGAGTGGAACATCATCGGCCCTTTTCGGATCGGTGGTCCGTCGGCACTGATGCAGCGACGGTGAAATAGTGCAACGGCAATACTGAACCGAGTTCGATGCTATCCACGGAACCACTTCGCTGTCACGTCATCCCGCGACGGAGCGCCTTGAAGGTCGTCAATGAGGCCTTCAACTCGGCACGCGACGTGACGACACGCAACAACGCACCGGTTCCCGTCAAACCTCTGCCGGAGCAGGACGTAATCGTGATGGCGGATCGAACGCGATCAGGGTCCACTGTGCACAACGGAGAGAACGCGACTGCTATGTCTCTGAAGTGCTCGCCATGAACTCACCCCACCACTCGGAGAGCTCTCGAGCCACCGGTTCGAATCCTGATTCGGTGTGAGCAATTGTCGCGAGTTCAGCGCACGCATCCCCGCCGAGAAGTAGGTCGTGTGCGGTGGCTGAAGCTTCTTCCAACAACATCAGCTCGGGACTCCGAATAGTCGAGTGCATGAACGCGGCGTCCAGTGCGTTCTCATACGCGCCCAGATCCTCGAGGAGCTCCTCGCGTAGTGCGATCGCGCCAGCCGAAGGCTCCGTTACTCGGTAGATACTCGCCGTCAGGTATCGCCGTGCTGATTCAAGTGAATCGGCCCGAAGTCGATGCAACAACGACATGACTCCGCTCGGGAAGACCAGGAGACTGAAGCCGGCGGCAACAGCGGCACCCAGCAGGATGTCCTGAAACCGAGCACCCTCCAAACCCTTGTTCGGTGGCCACGTGACAACAGCGAAGTTGATGAGCGCGAATTGCGTATACGACAGCTGCGCCAACGTCATATTCGAACCAGCTACACGCTTCGCCAGGAAAGCAGCCACAGGAAGCGCACACAGGAACACCGGGTAGGGCAGATGCAGCATCGCAAGTGACCCTGCAATCAGCACACCCCCCGTCGCGCCTGCCGCCATCTTCAGCATTGCCTGTGCACCGGTTGCGCCCGACAGCGTCACCTGCGTGACGGCAAGTGCGGCGAGAACGACCCACAGCCCGTGGTCAAGTCCCACGACTCGCACGATGAGCACACACGCTGCCGCGCCGAATCCGGTTCGCAAGGCGTTCCGCAGCCAGAGTGACTTCCAGCGAAAGTTCTGTCGAAGAATCCTCGAAGGGCGCATCGCATCGAAATGACCGATATCGGGAGTCGGCGCGTTCATCCGCCGGCTCAGTGCCGCCTGATAGAGCTGATTCATCGCCCCGATCGAGAGCACCCGAATCGGATAGTGCGAGGCCAAAAACTCGGGGCTCTGGTCGGAGAGCAGATCGAGGTCATTCCGGCGAGCAGTGGGCAGATCGGGGAGATCCGACGGCAGTGACCCGCTCTCGACGAGATCGGCAGCGGCCTGAAACGCCAAAGCGGTGGTCTCCGCAAGCTTGCTCGCGTCGGTCACCTGCTTGGTCGTCAGTCGTTCAGCGACAGGGATGCTCCAGCGAGCTCCCGAGACCATGCCAGCAAGAGCGCGCTGACGACGACCAACCGCTCCCGGTTGGCTGAAGCTTCCAGTCACATGGTCAAGCAGTTCGTCGCGAGAAGCCTTAAGAGCCGTCACGGTCGGTGTCGGATCTTCTCCCGCTCCGACAGTGCGAGACAGGTCACCCGCTGCCCGGAGCCAACTCGCCAGCAACACTCGGACCTGGCCTGAGCGACGATGCGGAACCACCACAAGGGCAGCGATGATCGACAGTCCACTGCCGATTGACCAACCACAGAGCAACGACGACAGATCATCAAAGTGAGCCGAGATCATCAACGGGAAGAAGAACGCTCCCTGCAGGCCCACAGCTGACCGGGAGACATAGCCGCGAAGCAGGCGCAAATAGGCGAATGCTGAAGAGACCAAAATCGTGACAACAACAGCAAGCCAGAGCGGTGAAGCGCAGATGACCCCAAGGGCTACGGCAGCCGCACCGACAAAAGTGGCCACCGCGTGACCGATGAAGCGCTCGCCGAAATCACCGTCGAAGTCAAGGAAATAGAGGTGAATGCACACCGCCAACGCCGCGAGAATCGATGCGCTCGACTCTCCGAAGAGAGCGAGTACGAGCAGATCAACTGCGACAATCGTGATTGCGAACCTGACACCGGATCGATTGGCCGGCACGTTGAACACGCGCCGAATGCGGTCAAACCTCACTGACTCAGGGGGCAACGGTTGTGGTGTCGGGAGCGCCAGTCGCGTCGTCCCTCTGGTACTGAGCAAACATCTCCATTGCCTTTTCACGGGACGGATACGCGAAAAACACCAGCACCGCTCCGAGGAAAATGAAGAACGCACCGGCGCCATAGGCCCATGACGAACCCTGCAGGAAGCTCTTTTCGGCAGCTGCGACGATTGCGCTCTGGTATTGCGGGAACTGCTCGGCCATCTTCGTTGCACTCGAGAACGAGGCCGTGAGCTCAGAGCGAGTCTGTGCCGAGACTGTCGATGCCTCCGGCGAGGCCGCTACGGCCTTCGAGAAAGCTGCGGCATACCCAAGTGTGAGGAAGGTTCCGAGCACTGCCTGGAAGATCGAACCCCCGAGATCACGCTGAAGATCAGACGTACCAGACGCCATACCAACCTTCGCCACCGGAACCGAACTGGTGAGCGAACGAGCCGCGGGCGTCAGAGCGAAGCCGACGCCTGCGCCCATCAGCAGATAGGCAAGACCAATGAAGAGGTACGACACACCCTCGTGCCAGGTGAACAGCATCACGCCGAATGCCGGAAGAATGAAGCTGTAACCAAGAAGCATCGTGAATCGCGAACCCTTGGTGTCGACGAGTTTCGCCGAATGTGGTGCCACCGAAATCATGCCGATAGCAGCAGGGAGGATCGCGGTTCCCGCCGCGAGCGTGCTGTAGTGCATGACATTCTGAAGGAACTGCTGACCGACGTACATTGCACCAGCGAGCGAACCAAGAACAATCATCCCCGCCACAGCAGGAACCCAGAAGAGACGGCGTCGGGCGTAGTTGAGGTCATAGAGCGGATGCTTGGCCGAGCGCTGACGGAGAAAGAACAACACAATCAGCACGCCGGAGACCGCCAGCAGGACCAGCGATGCGATGAGCCGATTCGGCGCGGAGATCATGCCGATGCCCAGCACCAGACCAGCGATCATCAGTACCGAAAGCGCACCGCCAAGATGGTCGACCGGTTCGGTGGACTCGGCCACATGCGATGGCACGAACAAGAGATTCATGACGAGTGCCACCACAGCGACTGGCACCACGATGAGAAAGACCGATCCCCACCAGAGATGCTCGAGGAAAAGCCCGGCGAGCGCGGGGCCGAGCACCGCAGAGGCGCCGCTGACCGACTGCCAGAGGGCAATCGCCTTTGTACGAGTCGTGCCATCTGCCCAAAGGGCCGTGACGAGAGCAAGCGTGGTCGGGTAGGCCATACCAGCGGCAAGACCCGTGAGAAGTCGCCCGAGCATGAGCATCTGGACGTTCGTGGCGAAGGCTGAGAGGAACGCTGCCGGGATCGTGATGACAAGACCGAGAAGAAGCATCCGCTTGCGTCCATGGCGATCACCGATGGCACCGAAATACAGCACCGACATCGCCAAACCCAGCGTGCAGCCGACGGCAACGAGAGTCAACGAAGTTTGCGAGGCGTTGAATGCCTTTCCGATATCCGGCAACGCCACATTGGCCACGGACAGGTTCACGTTGCATACGAACGCCCCGAGGATCAGCGAAGCAAGTACAAGACCCGCTCTCGGTGGGACGTCAGACGTCGTTGTCGATTCGGGGCCAGTGCCTGCCATTGAAAACTCTCTCTGCCGTTGGGGCGCTAAAGGACCGGAGCAACCGAACCATCGGTACACTTCCGCCGCTGTGCTGCTCGTCGCAGCGTAGTGCTACCCCCAACGAGCGGAGAGTGTTTCAGTGAGCGGTGCCGTGAAGTTCCACGAGGAAATCCCCACGTCGATCACGGGCGCAGTCGCCTACCGGATCCGCTACGCGTCGCACGACCTGAAGGGCCGACCGACCGAATCGACCGGTCTGGTCATCGCCCCCGCCGAGGCGGGTGAGAACCGCCGAGTGATGTCATGGGCCCACGGAACGACCGGTCTCGGTGATGCTGGATCGCCCTCCGCGCAACCCGATCCCGCACGCGAACTCACGCTGTACTTCACCCCCGGTTCGCAAACACAGATCGATTACGGCATCCCGGGCCTACAGACGTTCATCGATGATGGGTGGGTTGTCGTTGCCACCGACTACCAAGGTCTTGGTTCGTCGGGAGTTCACCAATACACGGTCAACCGCACGAATGGCATCGATGCCGTCACCATCGTGAAGGCCGCACGTGAGTTGCCGGTAGGTGCCGGCACGAAGTTCGGTGTCATCGGTTGGTCACAGGGAGGCGGCTCAGCGGCGGCAGCCGTCGAACTCGATGCGTCCGACTACGGTGACCTCGAGATCGTGGGTGCGGTGTGCATGTCGCCCGGTGTTCCGAGCATCGCCCTGAAACTTCCCGGACTGGGTTCTGCACTCGGCGGCAATGACATCCCGCCCGATGGTCACCTCTTCATGATCCTCGCTGGCATGGCCACCGCCTTTCCCGACACCCTCTCGCTCGACGACGTGTTCACCGCCGCCGGTCGACGTGTGTTCGATCAGGGTTGGAATTCGCAGCCCGTGCATCACTTCAGCGACACGCTCGGGCGTGCCTACAAGCATGAGGGTCAGGTCATGGCCATCGACATGACCAAGATGGCGGCGTGGTTACAGGCGTTCAACGACGCGTCGGCTGCTCAGCGCAAGCCGATCGCCCCGGTGCTGGTGCAGATCGATCGGCAGATGGAAGACGGTCCATGTCCGGTGCCGTGGCAACTTGGTTACATCGACGCGATCACTGCACTTGGTGGCGACATCACGTCGACCACCTATCCCGATGATGACCACTTCTCGCTGCCGCAGCACGCCATCGGTGAAGCTCGAGACTGGCTCGCGGCCAGATTCTGAGCGCTGGCCCCAACCGCGCTGACCCATCAGGGTGAAATCTGGGCTCTGGCCGCGAACCTCAGCCGATCCCGGGACGACGCTGGTACCGTGCACATGTCGGCAACTTGTCGATGTTTGGAGCAGACGCCTCGCTCGCCGTCGCACATGTGTGGCCTCGGTCCCGTCGCCTCCTCTGGGCTGTGCGGAGGAGCTCCATGTCGATTTTCCACTCGAATCAGGTCCCATTCGACGCGCCCGGACACGGTTCGGCGATGCCACCCGTTTCCGGCACTGCGATCGTGTACTGCGAGGGCCAGTTCGGCGAACAGGATGGCAAGACCGCGAACGGGTTGGTCCGACACTCCGAGCGATTCCAGATCCTGAGTGTGATCGACAGCCTGCAAGCCGGGGCCGACTCCGGCCAGTACCTCGATGGAGTGGCCAACGGCATTCCGGTGTTGGCATCGCTGCGTGAAGCGATCTCCCATGCGGGCGCCGTACCGGACTTCCTCATCTGCGGTGTCGCGCCAGCCGACGGTCTGCTCTCGCCCCGTCAGCGCATCGTGCTACTCGACGGCATCGACCGGGGGATGCATGTCATCAACGGTCTTCATGAGTTCCTCAACGATGACGCCGAGTTCGTGGCTGCCGCGCTCCTCGCCGGGGTGACGATCACTGATGTGCGACGCCCCAAGGAAACCAAGGATCTCAAACTGTTCTCCGGTCGTATCTGGGATGTGACCTGCCCGCGTATCGCCGTGCTCGGTACGGACGGTGCGATCGGCAAGCGCACAACAGCAACCCTGCTGGTGAAGGCACTTCGCGATCGAGGGGTCAACGCCGTCATGGTCGGAACCGGCCAGACCTCGCTCATCCAGGGCAGCAAATACGGCGTGGCGCTCGATGCGCTCGTTCCGCAGTTCTGCTCGGGAGCGGTGGAGGACCAGGTGGTCCGAGCCTTCGAGGGCGAGAACCCCGACGTGATCATCGTCGAGGGTCAAGGCGCGCTCAGCCATCCGGCGTATCTGACATCAGCACACATCCTTCGTGGCAGTCGACCAGCCGCCGTCATTGTTCAGCACGCTCCGAGCCGACGGGTCCTCGGCGACTTCCCGATGGTGGCGATGCCCACAGCCGCGAGCGAGATCCGATTGATCGAATCATTCGCTGACACCCGGGTGATTGGCGTGACGCTCAACCACGAACTGATGACCGATGCTGAGGTGAGCGCGGCGATCATCGCCTACGAACTCGAACTCGGCGTGCCCGTCACTGATCCGCTGACCCGGCCCCTCGATCGGCTGGTGGAAATGGTGCTCCTCGCATTTCCCGAACTCGACGCAGCACTCGGCACCGCCGGATCATCCGGCACCCCCGGATCGATCACTACAAAACCATGACCGCACCCCGCCTCGAGATCGAGCTCGAGGCGGTCCGCCAGAACGCGACGGTCCTCGTCGAGCGCCTTGGACGACGAGGTATCGGTGTCGTCGGTGTGACCAAGGCTGTGATGGCCTGGCCCGAGCTTGCCGGCGTACTCATCGACTCGGGAGTAGCCGGACTCGGCGACTCCCGACTCGAGAATCTGCAGAAGCTCCGCCGAGACGGGAGCACCGCCCCTCTCATGATGATCCGCTCGCCGATGCTCAGTCAGGTCGATGCCATGGTGCACGCGTGCGACGTGAGCCTCAACACCGAACTTGCCGTGCTCAGTGCCCTCTCCGCAGCGGCGATCCGATACGAGCTGCCCCACGCCGTCGTGCTGATGGTCGAACTCGGGGATCTGCGCGAAGGAGTCGCGATTGACGATGTGGTCGACATGGCTCGGTGCGTCACTCGCCTGCCGGGTCTCGTACTCACCGGCATCGGCACGAACCTGGCCTGCCAGAGCGGCGTGGTCCCCGACCAGAACAAGATGGACGAACTGTCGGGTCTCGCCGACGAGGTCGAGGCCGCCTGCGGACTCACGCTCGACACCGTGTCCGGAGGGAACTCCGCGAACCTCGGATGGGCGCTTTCGAGCGCCGATGTTGGACGCGTGAATCAACTCCGGCTCGGCGAAGCCATCCTTCTGGGCGTCGATCCGCTGACCCGGATGCCGATCGATGGTCTTCGACAGGACGCCTTCCGACTCGTCGCCGAGGTCATCGAAGTCAAGACCAAGCCGGCCGAGCCGTGGGGGGAAATCGGCCAGACCGCGTTCGGCCCCGCCGCACCCACACCCGCGCCATCACCCGACGGGCACGGCCGATCAACGATCGAGACGCGCCGCCGGGCCATCCTCGCCATCGGGCGTCAGGACATCGATCCGGACGGTCTGACCGCACCAGCGGGCGTGATCCTCCGTGGCGCAAGCAGTGACCATCTTGTCGTCGAGGTGGCCGATGAACCGTTGACGGTCGGCGATGAACTGTCCTTCGGACTCGACTACGGCGCCCTACTCAGGGCCGCGACCTCACCGTTCGTCGCGAAGGTTGCCCGGGTCGTCCAACCACGCTGATCTGCCCAGCGCGGCAAGATGGGCACCGCAGACCGTGGCAGGCAAGAACATCTCCCGGAGACGTTCCGAGCCCTCGCTGGCAAGGTCCAGATCGATTCGATCCAGCGCGTCGAGAAGGCTGTGCGATGACTCGGCTTCGAACAGCTCTCCCGCTCCTGTTCGCTCCACAAGACCAGCAGCGAGAGAGTCAGAAGAGCAGACCAGACCCCGTCAGTAGACTCCTGCGGTCAACCAACCTCTCGGCACCCGTTCGGAGCGCTCATGTCACGCCGTCCATTGCATCGAATCTCGCCAGGCCAGGTTCGCAACACCAGCACGAACCCGCGAGGGCGTCGACGAAACACTTCAATGCTTCTCGGGGTGGTCCTTGCCGGAATCGCCACCGTTGCATTCGCCGGATGCGCAAGCAGCACGAGTTCGAACGCCTCGCCTTCGACCACCGATGCGAGTGCGAGCACAACGACGACCTACGACACCGCCCTTGACGTGACAACCATCAACAACGCCCCGGTACCCGGAGAGATGCTGCCGGAGCAGAACGTGTCCGTGATGCTCGACACCATTGATGCGAACGGCAACCATCTGAAGACCTCCCAAGGCACGCGAAAAGCCGGCACGCGCGTGGCCATCCACACCCACCAGTTCGGGGGCCAGACCTGTGTCCTGACCGGTGTGATCACCGACTTCGTAGAGGGCCATGAGCCAATGCAGTGGCCAGCAGGTACCTGCTACTACATGCCGCCGAACACGCTGATGTCTGCTGCAAATCTCGGGACGGAGGATGCCGTTTTGATCGATACGTTCAACCAGCCCCCAGACACTCCCCTCATCACTATCCGTGAGCCGGGATGGCCCAGCGACTGAACGTCGCCGGGTTCCCACACCGGCACAACCTCGACGAGATCTTCGAAATGGATGATTCGCATGGGTTCGATTACTGACAATGCTCGCAGAGCCCAACGGGTACTTCGACGTCTCAGCCGCGGGGAAGGGCTCCGCCCAAAGCCGATCCAGCTCGACCTCGCCTCATTTTCCAAGCGATTCACCGCAGCACCGAGCACCATTCTCGAGATCGGAGCCAACGACGGCATCGACAGTGAGCGGCTTCTCGCAATCTTCGAGTCCGCGACTCTGCATTGCTTCGAACCCGACCCGCGAGCACTTGCACTGCTTCGCTCGCGCATCACCTCGGAGCGCGCGCAGATTCACGCGGTCGCGATCTCCGACATCGACGGGGTACTGCCGTTCCATCAGTCGGGGGGCGCGCCGCCGGGTCAGGAACAGGAGTATCCGGAAGGGTGGCACCGCTCGAGCTCGCTTCAGAAACCCACGAATCACATCGATGAGTTCCCTTGGTGCACGTTCGATGCGACCATCGAGGTCGAGTCCGTGCGTCTTGACACTTGGTACGAAAGCAACGACGTCGGAAAGATCGACTTCATCTGGGCAGACGTTCAGGGCGCTGAACCCGGTCTTCTTCGAGGCGGGCAGGAAGCGCTTCGTAACACCCGCTTCCTCTATACCGAATTCGTCGAGAGCGGTCTCTACGAAGGCCACCTGGCGCTGGATGCCTTGCTCGAACTGATCCCCGATTGGAAGATTGTCACGCGTTACCCCAATGACGTGCTCCTGGAGAATCGGGCATTCCGCTCCGCGTGAGCTCGCCGATGCCGAGTACGAGAACGCTCACCCAGGTGACAGAGAATTTCAGACGCTCGCTTCGCTCGATCAATGAGGACACATGACATCCGATCCGTTGAATGATGTGGTCTCGGCCCAGTACGAGCAGTGGAGCTACCCCGAGCCCATTTTCGATCTGCGCTCGTGGATGAAGACCCAATGGCAATGGTTCGACCCAAAGATCGCGCATCGGCTGTTCTGGCCCGACCGTGACTATGTCCCGCATATGGACATCCTCGTCGCTGGTTGCGGAACGAATCAGGCAGCGGTGTTCGCTCATGCCAACCGACGGGCCAACGTCGTAGCCATCGACGTGAGCCAAGCCTCGCTCGATCATCACGAGTTCCTGAAGAAGAAGTACGACCTCAAGAACCTTGAAATCCACCGACTTCCCATCGAGGAAGTCGCCTCACTCGATCAGCGCTTCGATCTCATCGTCTCGAGCGGCGTACTTCACCATCTCGCCGATCCCATCGTTGGACTCGCAGCGCTCGCGGGTTCATTGCGCCCCAATGGCGTGATCGGGATCATGCTGTATGCCACCTACGGTCGCCTGGGCGTCGAGATGCTGCAGTCGGTCTTCCGCGAACTCGGGCTCGGACGCGATGAAGAATCGATTGCGATCGTTCGCGAAACACTCGCCACTCTCGGCCCCGAACATCCCGTAATGCCGTATCTCGAGATCGCACCCGATCTTCGCTATGACGCCGGCCTGGTCGACACATTCCTGCACGGCCGCGATCGCAATTACACCGTGAACCAATGCATCGAACTGGTCGAGGACGCTGGCCTCGTCTTCCAGGATTGGTTCCTGAAGTCGCCGTACTACCCACCGACCACACCGCCGGACGGCTTCCACGCGTCGGTCGCCGGGCTTCCGATTCGCGAGCAGTGGTCGATCATGGAACGGATCCGCCCGCTCAACGGATGTCATTACTTCATGGCGTGCAAACCCGAACGTGCGCCGGAGACCTACACGATCGACTTTGACTCCGATCGCTTCACCTCGTTCATTCCCGAATACCGACACAGTTGCGGCGTGAAGGGAACAACGCTCTCGCGATCCGACTGGGCGATCGATCTCGACGCCCTCGGGTTGGCGTTCGCTCGCCGGATCAACGGTTGGCGCTCGATCGCCGAGATCATCTCCGAGGTCTCGAACGACCGTGACGCTCCAGAAATGACGTCTGACGATCTCGATGAGATGGGCAGGCGTCTCTTTCAGTCACTCTGGCAACTGGATTTCATCGCGATACGACATACTCCATCGCCGCCCGACGAATGAAGTGACGGTGGAGTAGATGAGTTCAATGACTGCGAGCGCACGGAGAGCACCGGGTTTCCTCCAATGGCTGCGCCACGACGAGAGGCTTCGCGCGAAATAAACTCTGCTGGAACTGATCCCCGAGTGGCGAGTTGTCACTCGCGGTCCAAATGACCTGCTTCTGGAAGACCGCGCATTCCTACCGGCATGAGAACTCCACTACCAACGAGATCCCCGCACCCGATCATCTGCCTGCGGGTAATGGGCGGCCTGGGCAATCAGCTCTTCCAGCTCGCCGCAGCATTCCACCTTCGTGACGTCCTCCGCCGGCAGGTCGTCCTCGATCGGCAGTTCTACAGCGTGACCCACGCGGACATGGACCCACGTGACTTCGAGATCGACGAGCTCCCCCATGGATTCACGGTCATCCGGGGACGTGGCCGTTCGACCCGCCTCCGGGCACTGCCACGGGCCCTGCAAAGCCGGATCACCACGCGCGGGGCGCGGGTCGTCCTGTTCAATGATGCCGTCGCCGAAGCCCGGGCGCTCGGGTTCTCTGATCCAGCGGCGAAGGGGCTCATCGAACTGAGCGAGAACGAGCCCCCGTTCTTCCAGTCGACTTTCGCCCCCCTGATGAATGCGGCAACGATGCGCTCACTTCTCGAGTCGCGCATTCCGCTCGCGTTCCAGCCAGAGGCCGATTCGCCCTACATCGGTGTGCATTCGCGGCTCGGTGATTACCTGAATGACCGTTGGCGCAACGACCTCGGCCCGACCGATCCTGCACAGTTGCTCGAGCTCGGGCGCCAACTCTCGCAGAACCATGGGGGTCTGCCCATACGAGTGTTCACTGATTCACCAGATGTGTTCGAGCAACTCTGCCCAGAGTCGAAAATAGGGCCCTACGAGATCAGTGATGCTGTCTCAAGCTGGGACGCGCTCACCGCAATGGCCCGGTCGCATGCGTTCGTCATGGCGAACAGCACGCTTTCATGGTGGGCGGCCTTCATTGCCACCATCTCTCGCCCCGAACCAGTCGACGTGCACTTCCCATTCCCGTGGTACGTGAATCCCAGCCATACCGACGAGTTGATCGGTATCCCTGGATGGACACGCTACGAACGCAGGTTGCTGCCGGAAACCGCATCATTCCCTCCGAGCGAACTTTGATCAGCGGTCGCACTGACCATCCAGCGGGAGTGCACCGATCGGCGGAGTCGAATCCGCCTGCGCTGCACTACCGTCGAATCACCGACTGACCGGGGGAACGCATGGCCGAGGACGATGTGCTGGCCCGCAAGGACGCGTTCTTCGGTCACGGGGTCGTGAGCGACCCGTACCCGAAGTTGGCCGAGATGGCAGCGCAGTGCCCCGTTCATTCCGGGACCTACTCCTCCTACTTCGACATGATCGGCGCAGAAGACATTCTCTTCCCCGACGCCGAGCAGATCTCGGTGCTCTCCTTCGATGGCGTCGAAGCAGCATTCAAGGACCAGGACCACTTCTCATCGAGTTGTTACGAGGCCAGCCTCGGCAAGATGATCGGGCGCACGATCATCGAAATGGATCCGCCCGAACACGGTCGCCATCGCCAGTTGTTGCAGGGCGCCCTCACCAAGCGCGAGATGAACCGTTGGGAAGAGGAGTTCGTGCGCGGCATCGTCGATCGCACGATCGACGCGTTCATCGAGCGAGGTGTCGCTGATCTCGTCGGCGACTTCGCTCTTCACTATCCGCTGAAGGTCATCGCTGCGGCCTGCGGACTTCCCGAGACCGATGTCGCGTCGTTCTACCGATGGGCCGCGATCCTCACCAACGTGAGCATCACGCCAGTTGATCGGGAAGAGGCAGCGGCTGAGTTCGGTGAGTACCTCGCCGGCGCGGTGACCGATCGACGAACGACACCACGTTCCGATCTCATCACGCACCTTGTTGAGGCCGAGTTCCGCGATAGCGCAGGCCGTCAGGCACTCGACGACGCCGAGGTCATCGCGTTCCTGCGCCTTCTGCTTCCGGCTGCGGCCCAGACCACATATCGAACCCTCTGCAATCTGCTGTTCGGTCTGCTGTCGCACCCTGACCAGTTGCAGGCGCTGCGTGAAGATCGCTCACTCATCGAAGCTGCAATCGAGGAAGGCCTGCGTTGGCAGCCACCCCTGATGTCCTTCGGGCGGACCACGGTCAGCGACGCCGAGATCGAGGGAATCCCCGTTGCTGCCGGCACGATGGTGAACCTCGTGGTGGGGATCGCCAATCGGGATCCGAATCGTTGGGATGACCCCGAGGTGTTCGACATCCGTCGGCCCCCGCAGGCCCACCTCGCATTCGGCAGCGGCCCGCATGTGTGCCTCGGCATCCACTTCGCCCGAATGGAACTACGAGTGGCACTCGAGCAGGTGCTCGACCGCCTGGGCGATCTACGTTTCGCTCCCGAGGCCGAGGGCATGGCGATCACCGGTCTCGGTCAACGAAGCCCGGCCCACCTTCCCGTGTTCTTCACGCCGTCATCCCCGATCGGAACCTCTTCATGACAACGCCCGACCTCATCATCCGCGGTGGCAGCGTGATCGACGGCACCGGTGTCCCAGCGTTCGCAGCCGACGTCGAAGTCACCAACGGCGTGATCACGTTCATCGGTTCCAGTCGCTCGGTCGGCGTCTCGGAGATCGACGCCACCGGGTGCATCGTCACCCCCGGCTTCGTCGACATCCACACCCATTTCGATGCGCAGGCCCATTTCGAGCCCACGATGTCGCCATCTTCTTGGCATGGGGTCACCACCGCCATGATGGGCAACTGCGGTTTCAGCATCGCGCCTGCTGATCCCGACACGCTCAGCTACCTGATCAACATGTTGTCCCGTGTCGAGGGCATGGAGGTCGACGCGCTACTCGAGGGTGTCGACTTCGCCGGAGGAGACTTCGGCGAGTTCCTCACCGGGCTCGAAGGACGCATCGGCATCAACCTCATCGGCTACGTGGGACATTGCGCCATTCGCCGACAGGTCATGGGACATGACGCCACCCAGCGCGCTGCCACCGCCGAGGAGATCGCGTCGATGGCATTACTCGTGCGCAGATCGATTGAGCAGGGAGCCATCGGCTTCTCGAGCTCACAACTGGCCATCCACTCCGACCATGCCGGCGATCCGGTGCCATCCAACCTCGCCGAACCCGACGAACTCATCGCGCTGTGCGCCGTTCTGGCCGATTTCGACGGCTCGGTCATCGAGTTCCTTCCCCGTTCTGGTTCAGCCGCATTCGATGCCGCCGATCAGGAACTGATCCTGGCGATGAGCGATGCCTCGGGACGTCGCCTCATCAATATCAATCCGCTCACCCTGTTCCCCGGTGACCCCGAAGGTCATCGCAACGCTCTTGCGTTCGTCGAACGAGCAGCCGCTGCTGGTCACAACATCCGGCCGATGTACATGATCAATGTGAAGGGCATCCATTTCTCTTTGGATTCAACCTTCGTGCTCGACGAGATGCCCACATTCCGACGCGTGCTCACCCTGCCAACGGTTGAGCGAGCCGTCGAACTTCGTGATGAGTCCAACCGGATCGCCATGCGGGCTGAGTTCGCCAACACCGCCGGCCGTTCGTTCGTGTTCGGTTGGGAGGCGGTGAGTGTGGCTTCGGTGGCCGATGAGTCCCTGGGCAGCACGGTCGGTCGCACGATCGCCGAGCTCGCGGATGAGGCTGGGGTGACCGGGGTCGATGCCATGATCGACCTTGCGCTGGCCGACGAACTCGAAGCCGTCTTCGTGTGGCGGCGTCCCGCTGATCCCGCGCTCGCCGCCGCCACCGAGGAGATCGTCACTCATCCACTCACGTTGGCCGGCTCCAGCGATGGTGGTGCGCATCTGCTCACATTCTGCGGAGCCGACTACACAACGCGCACCCTCACCGAGACCGTTCCCACGATGATGACAATCGAACAAGCAGTGGCCCGCCTCACCTCCGAACCGGCCCGGCTGCATGGCC
>WLCQ01000047.1 GCA_009705225.1 Actinomycetota bacterium
ACCAGATCGGCGTTGCGGGTGATGTGGGCGATATCGGTCCAGCAGAACGCCTGCACCGCGTCGGTATGCAACAGCGCGTCCGGAGCATGGCGTCGCACGAGCTTGGCGATTCGATCAATGGGTTGGAGCGTGCCGATTTCGTTGTTGATAGTCATGACGGACACGAGGCGGACGCCCGGACCTTCAGCGGCCTCAGCGAGCTCGGTCTCCGAACGGAGCACATCAGCGAGTTGATCGAGATCGATTCGACCAAGAGGATCGACACCCACCACACGACCACCGAGGTGCTCGACCGGATCGAGCACGGCATGGTGCTCGATGGCGCTGCACACCACGAGGCCGGGCTGAGCGCGACCCGGTTCTCGGGACGTCGAACGCGTTGCGCCGAACACCGCCAGGTTGTCGGCTTCGGTGCCACCGCTCGTGTAGATGATGTCACCGGGATCGGCGCCGAGGAGTTCAGCGAGTTCGTCGCGGGCTTCGTCGATGGCCCGACGGGCATCACGGGCCCATCGATGAGCACCCGAGGGATTGGCGAACCGATCGGTGAAGAATGGAAGCATCGCCTCGACCGCTTCGGGTCGCATCGGCCCGGTGGCCGCATGGTCGAGGTAGGCACTCACCCCGCCAAGGGTACCGGCGCCGGTGCGCACCGACCGCTGCGGTGCTGATCGCGTTCCACCGACCGTCCGCCGATCACGGCAGACTGGACGGGTGACCGACGATGCCGCGCTCTACGGGGACTCCTTCGCCGATGTCTACGACGAGTGGTACGGCGACATGTTCGACACCGAGGGCGCTGTGCAGGCTCTACTCGAACTCGCTGGCTCTGGCCCGATCTGTGAGCTCGGGGTCGGCACGGGTCGCCTGGCCATTCCGCTCGCCGCCGCCGGGTTCGACGTTGTGGGCATTGATGCATCCGCGGCCATGCTCGAACGACTCGCAGCAAAGGAGCCACCGGCGTCGCTCACGGCAGTACTCGGCGATATGGGGTCGGTGGCCGAGGTTCTAGCTGCCAGTGCCAGTGAAGGGGACGGTGCCAAAAACAGTGATGGCGACTGCGACGGGCACAGCGTTCAGCAGCAACGGTTCACGCTCATCATCTGCGCATTCAATACCTTCCTCAATCTCGCCAGCGAGGAAGCCCAACAGCGGTGTATGGGTCAGGTCGCGTCGCTGCTCACCGAGAATGGAGTGTTCGTTGTCGAGAGCGTGGTGCCGGCCGAACCCGAGGAGATCGTGACCGAATCGCTCGACGAATCCTCTGTCGGCCACGGGGTCACCGTGCGCACCTCGACTGACGTGCACTCCCAGATCATCCGTGGTGAGCATCTCGAACCCACCGCCACCGGAACGCGTCGCCGACCCTGGGCCGCCCGTTACCTACGTCCCGAGCAGTTCGATGGGCTCGCTTCCCATGTGGGTCTCGCACCGATCGAGCGCTGGAGTTCTTGGAGACGGGAACCTTTCGACGGCGACAGCCTCACGCACATCACGGTCTACGCCCGGGCGTGAACCCACGATCCACGCTCCGATCAGGGGATCGCAGCGAGACCTCCGTAGGCTGACCCCATGGCCGGAATCACCGTGGGAACAACTATCGACGCGACACCCGAGCAGGTCTGGGAGGTCGTGCGCGTCGTGGCCGACCACGTCGACTGGATGCATGATGCAGTCGCCATCCGATTCACATCGGAATCAACATCGGGCGTGGGCACCACGTTCGACTGCGACACCAAGGTCGGCCCATTCCGACTCACTGACCAGATGGAGATCACCCGCTGGGAGGACGCACGAGTGATGGGCGTCCGCCATGTCGGCATGGTCACCGGCACCGGGGAATTCACGCTCGTTCCCACACCACCCGGCCGCACCGAGTTCATCTGGCGAGAGAAGCTCACATTCCCATGGTGGATGGGTGGCCCGATCGGTGCCACCGTGGGCGGCGTGTTCCTGAAGCTCATCTGGAAACGCAATCTTCGAGGACTCAAGGCGATCATCGAGTCGCGCTCCACCAGCATCAACTGAACAGCCACAACAGAACCGGCCAGGATCTCGACCGGACGCAGTGCGTGGGTTCAGAAACCGAGTATCGGGCTGGCGTAGCTGTTCGCCGCCCAGATGCAACCGGCCACCATCGTGATGGTGATCGCGCCACAGACCATCGTTCCCACCCATGGGAGTTTCACGGCGCGATCGAGGGCGAGCACCAATGCCCCGATGGCAACTCCACCGACAAGGCCGGCGATATGCGCACCCTTGGAGATCCCAGGCGTGGCGAAGGTGAGCAGCACATTGATGAGCACGAGACCGCCGATGCCATTGCGCCACACATCGATGCCGGCTCGACGCTGCGCGATCACCGCCGCCCCCATGAGTCCGAACACTGCTCCGGATGCACCCACCGTTGGCGTCGTGGGTGAGACCAGCAGGACGCCGAACGAACCGGCAACAAGGCATGCGAGATACAACGACAGATACCGCACCCGACCGAGCAGTGATTCGAGCTGCGAACCGATGAGGTAGAGCAGCAGCATGTTCATGGCGAGATGGATCACACCGGAATGCAGGAACCCACCGGTGATGATCCGGTACCACTGCCCCACCGCCACGCCCAGTTCCTGCACCTGTATCCGGTTCGGGGCGACCTGGGTGTAATCCACTCCGTAGCCGAGCAAAAACCCCTTCTGCGAGAGCGAACCACCACCGCCGCCGAGCGAACCGCCGGTGGCCAGGCAGGCAATGAGGGCCAGCACGTTAAGTCCGATGAGTGTCTCGGTGACCACGGCCCGACCGCCATTGAGATCACGCAGTCGCATCACGGGGGAGTTTTTTCGTCCGGACCGCACGCACTCGGGACACTGGAACCCGACCGCCGCTTGGGTCATGCAGGAGGGACAGATCGGCCGACTACAGCGCTGGCAGGAGACTCCGGCCGAGCGGTCGGAGTGGCGGTAGCAAGTGGTGATCGGCATCGACACGATTCGACCCTAGTGAAGTGGCGGTCGGAGTTGACTACCGACCAGTGAAGGTCGCCTTGCCGGGACCATGTTCGAGGAACGAGGCAACGCCGAGGCGAGCGTCGTCGGTGCCGAACACCTCGACGAACGCGGCCTGTTCGAGCGCGAGTCCCTCGGCGAGCGTGACCTGCAGACCATCGTCGATGGCTGCCTTGGCGAGGGCCTGGGCCAGCACGGGGCCACGAGCGAGCTCAGCCGCGAGCTCGCGGGCCCGGGTCATGAGCGAGTCGCGGGGCACGACCTCATCGACCAGACCGATGGACAGTGCCTCCTCAGCCGCCACCTGACGCCCGGTGAGGATCATGTCCTTGGCGCGGGCGGGACCGACAAGGCGTGGCAACCGCTGCGTGCCGCCACCACCGGGAATGATGCCAAGAAGGATCTCGGGCTGACCGAAGCGCGCCGAATCGGCAGCGAGACGCATATCGCAGGCAAGCGCGAGTTCACAGCCGCCGCCGAGCGCCGGACCGGCCACTGCCGCGACAACCATCCGGGGAATTGCAGCCACGGCATTGAGGGCGGCCACGAACAATGCGCCGATCTGTCGGGCCTCATCAGGGCCGGCGAACTCCGAGATATCGGCTCCGGCGGCGAAGATGCGCTCGCTACCGGTGACGATGACAGCGCCGGGCGGATCGATCGTGAGTTGCTCGGCGATGACGAGCAACTGGGTGAGCACCGCTTTCGACAGCGAGTTCACTTTGCCGTTGCACAGCGTGATCACTGCGACGCCATCGGCGCCCCGTTCAAGTTCCACAAGGGTGTCGGTCATGACCCGACCCTACCGGTGCGAGGCCTGCCTATCAGTCGACGAGGGCCTGCAACTCGACAACCCGCAACTGCGTCGCAGCACTGCGGGAGAGGATTCCGAGCGCACCGCCCTCCCCGGTCGAGGAACTCCACCAGGCCACCCAGCGCTGGGTGGCGATGATGCGCCGCACACCACCGGGTTCGCCAGCGGAGGATCGCTGGAACACGTGGGTGCAGTCGCTGCTCTGCGCACGAGCCGCTCGGCGAATGTCATAGGCCGCGCCCCGGTCGCAAAGCTCGTGGCCGCCGTCGCCGGCGTCCCAGTCAACCCCCACCGGCACCGCATGCACCGTGGCCGAGACATCACCGATCGAAGCAGTGGCACTCTGCTCGAACCACGGGTTCTCCACCCACAACCACGTGGCCAGACCCACGAGCTGCACCGACGCAGGGTTGGTGCGCGGCACCGGCGGCGTGAGTTCGATCCGCCGTCGCGCCTCGGCGACGGCTCGTTCGACCACCGCAACACCGCCGAACGGATCCCCCGGCGTATAGATGACGAGACGACTCATGACGGGGTGTCCGGCTTCGTCGTCGCAGTTGAGTGCATAGGGCACGCCCTCAACTGGATCCACGCCGAACGGGGCTCTCGACGCCGGCGTGCTGGGCACGAATGGGGTATCGATCATGTAGTACCCGCAGGTCCAACGTGGACCAGAACCTCCCCACCAGGAGGCAACGATGCCGGAGGTGCCACGAATGACCACCGCTTCGGGCGAACCGCTGCTGACGTTCCCGCCCACCGATGCGGGGCCGAACTGGATCATGGATTCCGCAACGACCGGTGCGGTTTCATTGCTCGATGATGATGCACTGGCAGACGGTGAAGCGCCGACCATGGACGGCAGGACCAACACGGTGATCACTACTGCCAAGGCGGTGACCAACAGCGTGAAACCGCGCCGCGCCGACCAGCGGATTGATCGGCACATCGATCGGTCCCGCGAACCGTCCGTTGTCGTATCCATCCTCGCCTCCTCAGATCGGGGAAGCGGAAACTACGAACTGCTGCACTCATCCTCAAGAGCCGAACGACTCATCGCGCGGCTCAGCACCACAACAGCCACAACAACCACAACAACGTGACTGGGGTTCAGCCCAGAAGATCCTCGGCGGCACTCCAGGGGTCGAGTTGCTGCGAGCGAACGGCTTCGACCACCGCGGCCCACCCATCGTCTTGATGAAGTGCAGCGACCTTCGCGAGCAACTGTGTGGTCAGGATCCGATCGAGTTCGACCTCGGTGCGCATCGCACGACGTGCAGCCCGATCGCCGCTCCCGATCGACCACTGCTGATGCGACTCGATCGCCGCGAGGAGATCGTCGACACCATCGCCGGTGGTTGCCGTGGTGGCAACGATGGGTGGCCGCCAGCCGTCGACAGACCGCAGCGACAGCATGCGTTCGATATCGGTGAGCGTGTCACGCAGACCTGCCCGATCGGCTTTGTTGACGACGAACACATCGGCGATCTCCATGAGACCGGCCTTGTTCGCCTGCACCGCATCGCCCCATCCGGGGTTCACGACGACGACGGTCGTGTCAGCCTCACCTGCGATCTCGACCTCGACCTGTCCGACACCCACGGTCTCGATGATGACGAGCGGAAACCCGACGGCATCGAGCAGACGAACCGCCTCGGGCACCGCCAACGAGAGTCCACCGAGGTGCCCGCGGGTGGCCATCGACCGGATGAACACCCCACGATCCAGCGAGTGATCGCTCATCCTCACCCGGTCGCCGAGAATTGCGCCACCGGTGAACGGTGATGACGGATCAACGGCCAGCACTGCTACCTCGGATGCACGGTCGCGGATCCGACTCACGAGCGCCGAGGTGAGCGTGGACTTCCCAGCTCCCGGTGCGCCGGTGATCCCAACGGTCGATGCCGGACCAGCCAGCGCGAACGAGAGTCGGCCAACGACGCGGGCTTCGGGCCCTCCGCGTTCGATCAGCGACAGCAAACGGGCGAGCGCTGTGCGATCACCACCGCGGGCAGCACCGAACAATGCTGAGGTCTCGGACACGACGCAACCCTAGGACGGCATCAGACTGGTTCGGGGCACCGGCCCGCAATCACCAGCGCCGGTGGGCTCAGAGCGAAACCGGGGTTTCGCCGATGGCGTTGGCGGTCTCACCGGAGTTGATGACCTCGGTGACCCCGGGGACCCGGTCCTTGAGGATGCGCTCGAGACCAGCCTTGAGGGTGACCGTGGAAGCCGGGCACGAGACGCAGGCACCGACGAGCTCAACGGTGACAATGCCTGTGACCTCATCGACATCGTGCAGCACGACATCGCCGTTGTCGGCTTGGATGGCCGGGCGGATGACTTCGATTACCTGTTCGACCTGAGTGCGCACCCCCGCAGTCTAGGGAGGTGGTGCTCCAGTCACCACCAGCGGCACTCAACAGCACGGCGCCGCGGCCGGGGCCGTCGGGTGAAGTCATGGAAGACTGCGTCGGTGCAGTCGCTGATTCTCGCTCATCAGGGTGGTTGGGACGAGGCCCTCATGGTGCTCGTCCCGATCGGATTGTTCATCGCCGTACTTCGTCTCGCCAATCGCCGCGCCAAGCAGGTACAGACCACGCGATTACAGGCTGCGCAATCCGACGACAACGAGAGCACCGAACCAAAGAGCACTGAACCGGAGAGCACCGAACCAGAGAGCACTGACTGAGTGCGCGTTTCGGTCGTGACGAACCATGCGGTCGTGGATCGGACCCAGACACAGCACTGGCTCGATCCGCGCCACGACCTCGTGATCGAGCAACCTCCGACTCTCGATGGGACCTCGCATCGATTCGAACTCGCCGACGGGCCGTTCTCACACTGGCAGCGGGTGGTTCGCGTGGAGCCCTCTTCGAACTCGGTTGACTTCGTCGACGTGTACGAAGAGATCCGGTTTCGCCTCGCTGTTCCGGTAGGGCGGGCACTGTTCCTGATGCCGCTGCGGCGCGAGTTGCGTCGACCGCCCGATCCCCAGCGCCGAACGCCGTGGTGGGCGCCACCTGATGTGCTGAGCCCCCGTGCCGCAACTGTGCTCTCGCTGCTGTGCGTCTTCGGCCTCGTCGCTGGGTACCTCGGCACGCTCATCACCCAGACCCTCACCTACGCAGCTGAGGAATTCGGTGCATCGACGGGCGACCAGGGAACACTGCTGGCTGGCGTGCGTGTCGGGGTGCTGCTGTCGATGCTCATCGTTGCCACCGCCGACCGACGCGGCCGGCGCTCGGTACTCGCCGTCGCATTGCTCGCAGCATGCGCGATCACTTCTCTCGGAGCGTTCGCTCCCGGGATGATCTGGCTCGGAGCCACGCAGACCTTCGCCCGGGCCTTCGCCACCGTCATCGGGCTTCTCGTCGCGATCATCGCCGTGGAGGAGATGCCGGCGGGTGCCCGGGCGTTCGCCGTCTCCGTTCTCACCATGACCGCCGGACTCGGTGCCGGGCTGTGTGTCATCAACCTCGTCTATGTCGACCTCGCTGTGTGGGCATGGAGGATTGCCTATCTCGTTCCACTCCTGTTCATGATTCCGAGCTGGCGACTGCTGCGGCAACTGCCCGAAACCTTCCGGTTCACCAAGAGACTGGAGGCCGATCGAGCTGCCGAGCTCGCGGCACGGGAGTCCGAACGAACATCGCAATCACGACCGGGGACAACGGAACCGGACCAACGCCTCAATCGGCACATCGATCGGCACATCGACCGACGGCGCTTCGCCCTGCTCGCGGCCTCAGGCTTTCTGTGGGCGCTGTTCCTCGCACCGGCGGCCCAGTTCCTCAACGAGTTTCTGCGTACCGAGCGTGGCTTCTCCGGTATCGGCATCGCCGTGTTCGTGCTGGCCACCAACACACCCGGCGTCATCGGCATCGTGCTCGGGGGCCGACTCGCCGACCGACGAGGACGACGACTGGTCGGCGCCATCGGCATCGCCGGCGGGGTCACCTTCACCGTGGTGTCCTATCTCTCGTGGGGGTGGCCGCTGTGGGCCGCGTCGGTGGTGGCTTCGGTGATCGGAGCAATCGCCATTCCGGCTCTTGCGGTGTACGGACCCGAACTGTTCCCCACCAATCAGCGCGCCCGGGCCAATGGGAGACTCCAAGTGGTCGGCGTGGCCGGCAGCAGCATCGGGCTGCTCAGCGCCGGTTGGCTGGCTGATCGTCTCGGCGGCCTGGGTCCGGCTATTGCTGCGCTCGCCATCGGACCAGCGATCCTGATCGTGATCGTGCTGACGCTTTACCCCGAAACCGCGAACCGGCATCTCGAGGAACTCAACCCCGCAGATGTGAACGTCACCGACCCGTCAGGATTCTCCGGGCCTCAGTGATCTCGGCAATGCGCTGGGCAGCATCGTCGACGCTGGCGCCATGATCGGGGTGAACCGCACGCAACATCTCGCGATAACGACGCTGCACCTCTTTGGCAGGCGGCGTCGAGCCGGGGACGAGCGCGCTCGCTCCCGTACCGGCGAATCCGAGACGATCGAGTGCCCAAGCCGTGGGATTCTCGAGCGCGGTACGACTCAACATCGACCCCGCGCGCATCCCACTGAGCGACGCGATGAGATCAGCGCCGATTGGACCCGCCCAATCCATCGCCCGGCGCAAGGTGCTCATCACCGATCGACGCTGGGCACCATCGAGCTGCCCGGCCGCGTAGACCGCGCCGAGCACCTGCTGTTCAGGCGCGCCCTTGTCGTCGAACTCGAAGGCCAGGACCTCGCCCTCGCCCACCAGCCGATGGGTGGATGCCGATAAACCAATCGTGTCGACCTGCAGACGGTGACGAAGACGAGGTTGTGCGATCCGGCGGCCATCCTCGAGCTCACGGGTGAGATGTCTCAGATCCGGCAGCATCTCCGGGTCGATCGAACTGACATGGTGCGCGACGACTCCGCCCAGAAGGATCCCACCGAAACCCGGGGCGGGGTCACAGGGAAGTTCGCTCTCTCCGAGTGCCACGCGTCGGGTCGGCGCGTGGGGCCGGGAGCAGTAGATCTCGAGTTCGGCCAGCACCACCACGCAGAGGGTAGTTGTGACTCTGAGATGAGGTTCAGTCGGGATTAGTGTTTCGCATCTCATGATCAACGAAACCTCCGAGCCATGAGCCCGTCCCCCCTAGCGCCACTACGTGGCCATCGGGCAGACGTTCAGGTGCTCCGAGGACTCGCTGTGCTGCTGGTGGTCCTCTACCACGCACAGGCCATCTTTCACGGCGGCTATATCGGTGTTGACGTGTTCTTCGTCATCTCCGGATTCGTCATTGGACGGCTTCTCGTCGATGAACTCACCAGCACCGGTGGGCTGTCGTTCCGCTCGTTCTACGCCCGCCGATTCCGACGCATCCTGCCTGCACTCGCGCTGATGCTCATGATCGTTGTGCTTGTCTCACCGATGCTTGCTCCCATCGCCGCCGGCGGGGTGACCAACGCAACCGCCGCTGCGTCCGCGCTCTTCAGCGCGAATGGCTATCTCTTCATCCATGATGCCGGTGGCTACTTCGCCACCGCCTCCACTCTCAACCCGCTCCTCCACACCTGGTCCCTTGCCGTTGAGGAGCAGTTCTATCTCGCAATCCCAGCCGTGCTTTTCGTTCTCTGGCGACTCACGATCCGCCGCACGCGCCTCAGCCCAATCACAACCGCCCGGATCCTGATCGCCACCATCACAATCGTGTCGCTCGCCCTGTGCATCGCTTTGAGTTTCATGCCCGGAACATTCCATTCCCGCACCGGCCTCAGCTTCGCCTACTTCGCGCCAGTCACCCGTGCCTGGGAGTTCTGCGCCGGCCTCGGCCTCGTTCTGCTCCCCGCTCGATGGGCCGCCAGCCGTACCCTCACCCGCAGCGCACTCGGAATCGCCGGCTATGGCGGCATCATTGCTTCCGCACTGCTTCTTTCGGACGCCACGACCTTCCCCGGATACATCGCGATCCTCCCTGTAGCGGCAACCGCCCTCGCCATTCATGCCGCAGCGCCCGTCCCGCGACTCGCCCGGCCGATGATCTGGCTCGGCGACAACTCCTACGGCTGGTACCTCTGGCATTGGCCGCTCATCGTGTTCGCCGCCGCCTACTGGCCCCAAGCCGGTAGATCCATTCTCGTCCTCGCGGCCGCAATCTCGATCGTCCCCGCCGTTCTCTCACGCCAACTCCTTGAACAGCGCCTCATCATGCGCGTGACCCGGGACCATATGCGCCGTTCCACCGCTCTGATCACCATCGCCTCTCTGGCGCTTCCATTCCTCGCAATCACACTCTCGAAGCCCATTACCACCCGGGTGCATTCCACCAGCGGCGTCGAGCAGATCGACGCGATGACGGCATCGCAACAGGCCCTCCAAGCGAACGAGTGCGGAATGCAGGTGCCTCTCGGTGTGCGGACACCGGCGGCCTGTGTGTCGAATCCGACGGGCGCAACCACAATCGCCTTCATCGGCGACTCGAATTCCACGCAGTACGACGTCGCGCTCAACGCAGTTGCACAGGGCGCCGATGCTCGTCTCGAGAGGGCCACGGCGAGCGGCTGCCCGATGATCCCCAGCCCCAACCCACCCGAAGGTCCGGATGGGGGGTGTGCGAAGTACCTCACGGAGACGTTGGCTGAGCTGCAGGCCCATCCCAGAGACATCGTCATCATCAGCACCTCCACCTCGGAGTGGCTGGAGTACAGCAGGTATCGAGGCGTCCCGACGATTGGGGACTACACGGATCGATTCAGTTCCGTCCTCCAGACAATCGCCGACACCGGAAGTCGGACGATTCTGATCGGCGAACTCCCCAAACCCCGCTGGGCGAATCCCAGCTGGGGCCCGGCGAAATGTTCAGCCCTCGCCGCCAACCGCGATTTCGACCGCTGCCTCTACCAGGGCCACCGACCGGAGAGCACCCCCATGTCCGCGACGGTGCTCTCCATCGAGACCGATGCGACACGCGCAACCGGGGTTGAGCGCTGGGACCTCACCGAGGAGATCTGTCCCGACGATCTGTGCACCGCATTCGTTGACGGGATTTCCGTGTGGTCCGACAATGATCACATCACCCTTGATGCGGCGAACAGACTGGCCCCCGCACTTCTGGAACGGCTCCGTTCAGGACCTTGAGGGCCACAGCACCCGTCGCCAACTAACGTATCGCCATGCCGAATCCTCCTCTTGATCGCAATCTCGCCCTCGATCTGGTCCGGGTCACCGAAGCTGCAGCAATGGCCGCCAGTCGCTGGATGGGCCGGGGTGACAAGGAAGGCGCCGATGGCGCCGCCGTCGATGCCATGCGCCTCGCCCTCGGCACTGTGCCCATGGACGGCGTGGTCATCATCGGCGAGGGCGAGAAGGATGAAGCCCCGATGCTCTACAACGGTGAGCGCATCGGCGACGGCACTCCGCCGGAGGTCGACATCGCCGTCGATCCGATCGACGGAACCACCCTCACCTCGAAGGGCCGCGGCAATGCACTCGCCGTCATCGCGCTCTCACCGAAGGGCACCATGTTCGACCCGGGTCCGTGTGTCTACATGGAGAAGATCGCTGTGGGACCAGAACTGGTCGGCCTGTGCGATATCTCGGCGTCACCCACCGACAACCTCAGGGCAGTTGCGAAGGCGAAGGGCATCGACATCACTGATGTCACCGCAGTGATCCTCGAGCGCGACCGCCACGATGACCTCATCGGCGAGGTGCGTCAGGCTGGCGCCCGTATCCGTCTCATCGCCGATGGCGACGTGGCCGGGGCCATCTCCACCGCATGGCCCGACTCCGGCGCCGACATCCTGTTCGGCATCGGCGGCACTCCTGAGGGCGTCATCGCAGCCGCTGCGCTCAAGAGCATGGGCGGTGAGCTCATCGGCCGCCTCTGGCCCCGCAACGACGAAGAGCGCGCGGCCGCAATCGCGCTCGGTTACGACCTCGACAAGGTGCTCGGCACCGATGATCTCGTTGCCGGCGACAACTGCTTCTTCGCCGCCACCGGCATCACCGACGGCGAACTGGTCAAGGGCGTGCACTTCGGTCGCGAGTTCGTCACCACACAATCACTCGTGATGCGCTCACGTTCGGGCACGGTGCGGCTCATGAACGCTCGCCATCGCGCCGACAAGGTCGCCGAGAACATCTGATCGGCTCGGGACCCTCCGGCTTGGGTTCCAACAGCTCGGGACCGCTACAGACTGCTCAGACTGCTCAGACTGATGTTGACTTCTGCTCGCGCTGCGCGGCCAGAAGTTCGGCCGAGGGAACCTTCAGGTCATGCACGATGTGCATCCAGCTCAGCACCTTGAGGACGTAGAAGGTCATATCCAGCTCCCACCAGAAGAAACCATTGCGGGCCGAGGCCTGATGGTGATGGTGGTTGTTATGCCAACCCTCGCCGAGGGTGGCTACCGCGATGAGCACCGAGTTCCGACTGGTATCGGTGGTGGCATAGCGACGACGACCCATGACATGGGCCAGTGAGTTCACCAGGAACGTGTCATGCCACAGCACCACGGTGCTGAGGAAGAAGCCGACGAACAGGCCGGACCAACCGGCGATCAGGAAGCAGGCGAGACCCGTGAGCCAGGGGAACACGCCGTTGTACTTCTCGATGAATCGCAGTTCCGGATACTTGGCGAAGTCGCGGATGCGTTCGGTCGGAGCGTCGGCGAACTTGTCACACAGGATCCACCCCACATGACTCCACCAGAAGCCGCGCTTGGGTGAATGCACATCAAGTTCAGTGTCGCTATAGCGATGATGATTGCGGTGATGCCCGGCCCACCACAGCGGTCCCTTCTGCACACAACTCACCCCGCCGAGTGCCAGCACCAACTGGAACGCCCGACTGGTGCGATACGAACGATGGGCGAAATAGCGGTGATACCCGGCGGTGATGAACCACAGACGGCCGAAGACCATCACAAGGAACAGCAGGAACGACTTCATGGTGACGCCGCTGATGAAGGGGCCCACGAAGGCAATGACATGGAAGGCCAGGAACGGGATCGAGGTCACCCAGTTGACCTTCTCATCGGGGGCTCTGGTGAAGGTCTCCCGGTCGAGCAGAGCGGTGTCGCCTGCGGTGGATGGATCGGGATCAGACGACAATGACACGCGCGGTGCTTTCGGGAAGAAGGTTCCTTCACCGTACCGGATGAACCCGCCGACCGACCGGTCGGTAGGCTGATTTCCGTGAAGCAAAATCCACTGCTCGCGGCGGTCGCCGGAACCGTCAGTGCCGCTGTGGCCCTCGGCGTGGGCGAACTGCTCTCGGCCCTCGGCACACCGGGTCAGTCGCTCGTGGGTTCTGTGGCCGGTGAGGTGGTCGACCGCACACCCGGTCCCATCATTCATTCGGCGATTGAAGCCCTCGGTACGAACGACAAGCCGGTGCTGCTGACGATCATCGTCGTGGTCTGCCTCGCTCTTGGCGCTGCGGTCGGCGTGCTCGGCCACCGCCGTCGACGAGTGATCGCACCTGTGTTCGCGGTTGCTGCACTGCTGGGCATCGGTGCCGGACTTCATGATCCACTCACCAGCCGCTGGGTCGTGGTGGTGGCCGCGCTCGGCGCTGCCGTCGCTGGAACCACCACGTTGCAGCAACCTCTTCGACGGATCCCCGGTGATGAACTCGAAACATCCGCGAACGCCGCTGGGCTCACTGCATCGGAACGACGTTCAGCCTTGAACACTGCACCCACGACCGCTCCCACGACCGCGCCGATCACCGTGCCGGGCGTGGGCACCGGAAACCGACGCGCATTCTTCGCGCTCACCGGGGCCGTGGGTGTCGGGGCGGTTGCACTCGCGGCCGGCGGACGAGCCCTCAGCAACCGTTCCACCGGCCTCACCACCGGTGGTTCAGCAACTCCCCCTCCCCCACTGCCGGAGGTACCGGGGGTTCCTTCGGCGCCAGCCGGACTCACCGTCGACGGCATCAGCCCGATCATCACCCCGACCGCCGAGTTCTACCGGATCGATACCGCCTTCACGTACCCCAAGGTCGATCTCGCGTCATGGAGACTGCGCATCAGCGGGCTCGTGGATCGTCCGATGGAGTTCAGCTATGAAGAACTCGTGGCCATGCCCCAGGTGAACATCCCTGTCACCATCGCGTGCGTGTCGAACAACGTGGGCGGCGAACTCGTGGGCACTGCCTATTGGCAGGGAATTCCGCTCGCCACGCTGCTCGACGCTGCCGGCGTGCAGTCGGCCGGCACCCAGATTGTCGGTCGATCGATCGACGGGTTCAGCGCGGGGTTCCCCACTGCCGCCGCCCACGACGGACGAACCGCACTGCTGGCGCTCGGCATGAACGGCGAACCGCTGCCACTCAAACACGGATTTCCGGCCCGACTCATCGTCGAAGGTCTCTATGGCTACGTCTCGGCCACCAAATGGTTGCGCTCCATCGAGCTCGCTGATTGGGACACAGTCAATGGCTACTGGGTCCCTCTCGGCTGGTCGAAGGAGGGCCCGGTCAAACTGCAATCGCGTATCGATGTGCCGCGCTCCGGCGAATCAGTCATGGCTGGCCCGACTGCCATCGCCGGCGTGGCCTGGGCACCGGGGGTCGGCATCTCGCGTGTGGAGGTGCGGATCGACGATGGCGACTGGCAAACAGCCGACCTCGGTCCCGAACTCACCGATGCCACCTGGCGCCAGTGGATGCTGCGGTGGAATGCCACCACTGGCCGGCACACACTGCGGGTACGAGCCACTGACAGCACCGGCAGTGTGCAGACCTCCGACGTGGCGCCGGTGGAACCGAACGGCGCCACCGGACATCACACCCGCCAGGTCACCGTGCGGGCCTGAGCGGCCACCACTACATAGGACGCGAAAGGACCCGGGTGCTTGGCCCGGGCCCTGTTCAAACGCTTCGAGGAACGACCCGGCTATGAAAGTCGGGAGATGCCGTCGTTCCAGATCAGCTGTTGATCCGCACCCGCGCTGTTGCGGACTCGAAGGTCTCACGGACTGTTGAGCTACCCGACACCCTCAGGTACCCCTGGACTCGGATGTCGTACTCAGTTCCCGACACCAAGGAGCCGACGTAACAGTTCCGACTATTCGGCAGCACCTGACATGACGACACCACCGTGTTGGTTCCCTTCGCGTACGCGCGCACCGTGAACCCAACCAGTATCGAACCAGCCGGACGGGCGAAACTAAACCCGACAAACGCCCCGTTCTTGCCCGATGAGTACGCCACGCCGATCGAAGGACCAGTCACTTTCGGACGCACCGACACTGCAGCCGAAGCCGGGCTAGCACCATGACTGTTGACGGCCCGAATTCTGATTGACGACGTCACGTAGTTCGTCAAGCCGGTGATAGTGATCGGCGAGCTCGTCCCAACCGCATCAGTCCAAGCACCAGCACCGACCTTGTACTGATACTTCGTAATTGCTGGACCAGCATTCGAACCTGCAGTGAACGAGATCGACGCGGAACCATTGCCGGGTGTGGCAACCAGCGACGCCGGGGCGCCGGGCGGCAATGACGGCCAACCAGAAGTCATCACCCGAGTCGAGCCGTCGTAGGCAACCGCGACGAACAGCCCATTGCCATAGGTCACCGCATTCCAACCGCTCGCCGCAGCAGCGGTACGGGCGGTCCACGTCACACCATCAGAAGAGGTCATCACCCGATTCGCCCCATCGCCGGAGACAGCAACGAACAACCCATTGCCATAGGTCACCGCCCACCAAGTGTTCTGCTCAGCAGCAGTCTGCGCAGTCCAATTCACACCATCAGGCGAGGTCATCACCCGATGCGCCCCATCAAGAGAGGTCGCCACGAACAACCCGTTGCCATAGGTCACCGAAAACCAGACGTTTTCCTCAGCAGCGGT
>WLCQ01000048.1 GCA_009705225.1 Actinomycetota bacterium
ACGAGCAGAAGATCGAGATCAGATCGGGCGATCATGCCCGCGTCGACCATCGTCTCCAATTGTTCGACGATGGGGCGCCAATACTCAACACCCATAACGATCACCGGGAACTCGTGGATTTTGGCGGTCTGGATGAGGGTGAGTGCCTCGAACCATTCATCGACAGTGCCGAACCCACCGGGCATCACCACGAAGGCGTAGGAGTACTTCACCAACATGACCTTGCGGACAAAGAAATACCGGAAGTCAAGGCTGATGTCGACGTAGGGATTCGAAGCCTGCTCATGCGGTAGTTGGATGGAGCAACCGACGCTCAATCCGTCGACATCCTTCGCCCCACGATTGGCCGCCTCCATGATCCCCGGACCTCCTCCGGTAATCACGGCGAACCCAATTCCACTGAGAGCTGCCCCCATCGAGCGAGCCAGCCCATAGTTCACGTCGCTCTCCTCGGTACGAGCTGATCCGAAGACCGTGACCGCCGGCCCCATGAAGTGAAGCTTCCGGAATCCGGCGATGAACTCCGCCGCTACCCGCACCACGGTGAGCAACTCGCGACGCCTGGAGCGGGGACCGGCGAGGAATCTCCGCTCCTGCCATTCGAGCGATTGCGGCCATTCGTCGTCGATGGTCATCGAACCTCTTCCGTGACAGCAAACCGCGTGCAATAGGCGGCAAACAGGCGTCGTTGTTCCTGCTGGTCGAGTCCCAGACTCTCGAAGTTCCAGGCATGCACCGCATGCGACTCCAACGCGTGACCCTCGCTCGCCCGGATCATCGCCGCCCGAACTTCATCTGGTAACCACAGACCGAGATCTTCGTAGACGCGGTTGATCACACCGATGGGATCCGGGCGCAGTTCATCGAACGACGCGTGTGCCACTGCAACGCCAGCGGGAAATCCGCGATCAACGCGCTGGCGCAGCCCGTCAAGGTCGGCGAGATACAGGTCTGCGTGATATCCCGCGATGTCAGGCATTGACACTGCGTCACTGTGTACAGCGCGCAATGTGGCGATGAGGCTTGTGACCGAACCGAGGATCGCCAACGGATCGCGATGCGTGACAATCAGTCGGGCATCGGGATAGACCGCGAGCAACGGATCGAGATTGTGCAAGTGGACGGGTGATTTGAGCACCCATCGTGCAGTGGGCTGCCGCCTTTGGAGGATCTGCAGCACCAGGCGATGCATCTCATACGCCGGCGTCATGTCACAGGACCCGAGCCAGTCGATGTAACGGGCGGTTGCGTAGCGACTCACGAACTCCTCGCTGCGGAACGAGAACGACATCGCCGAGAGACATTCCTTGTGCATACGTCCGCTGTACGCATGAATGGACTCGAGCCCTCCAGAAACGGTCTGAGGGAGCCGAAGTTCGAGGTCCGCAAGAGCGACTCGTCCATCCTCCTCGCCGGCGACCGGTGGTGGCACTGGCCGCAACAGTTCCCAACCGAGGGGCACGCGGTGCCGATGATCAGCAGCCAGCAACGCATGGAGCGCTGTGGTCCCGGTGCGCGGTGCGCCGACCACCACGATGGGTTCGATGATGCGCTCATCACGAACCGCGGGGTCGTCGCGAACATGGGCGGCGATCTGCAGTCGGACATCGAGGAGGCGATCGAGGAAACGATGGGTGATCCATCGTCCGAGCACCGTGAGCTGCGCGTCGCCTTCGAGGGACTCGAGCAGCAGTTCGAGCGGTTCAAGGAAATCGTCACCGGTTCCCGGACCGGGTGCGCAGAATGCGCCGACATCACCGCTCACCGATCCGCGTCGGGCGAGGGCTGCATCGAGGAGTTCCGTGACCGAGAACGGTCGTGCGGCTTCGAGCGCGATCGGTGCCACGGAGCCTTCATTGATCATGTCGACCCAACCCGGGCTATCGATGCGTGCGGGGTCTGTCGTCACGAGCCCGAAACTACGCTCTCGGGGTGCCCTCCGCCCCGGAACCGATCGATCCCACCGCGCTCACCGGCCGCACGATCATCGTCACCGGTGGGTCACGGGGAATCGGAGCCGGCGTCGCCCGCCACCTCGCCGGTCGTGGCGCGCAGCTCGTACTCACCGCCCGACGACGCCCGATGCTCGACGAGATCACCCGGGAACTCACCGCATCGGGCACACACGTCATCACCGCAGCACTCGACGTGGCCGACCGCGAAGGAGCCCTGCGCCTGGCCGAGCGCACGATGGCCGAATTCGGAAGCATCGACGGCCTTGTTCTCAACGCCCAATCGTTCCGACCTGTCACGCCACTGCTCGAAGTCTCTCCCGAAGATCTCGAACTCCTCATGCACACTGGCCCCGCGGCGGCGCTCTGGTACATGCAGGCGGTGGTTCCCCATATGGCTGCGACCGGCCGCGGCCGCATTGTCACAATGGGTTCTGCGCTCGGCATCACCGGTGGTGCCGGTTACGGGCCCTACGCGGCGTCCAAAGAGGCAATTCGTTCGCTCACCCGCACCGCCGCCACTGAGTGGGGTCCACTTGGCATCACGGTGAACTGCGTGCTTCCTGCCTCGGCCGCGCATCGAGCGCCGCCAGCCGATTCCGATCCCGAGCGACTCGCTGCATTCCGGGCCATGTACGAGCAAAATCCGGTGGGCCGCGACGGCGATGCCGAGCACGACATTGCTCCGCTGATCGCCTTCCTGCTCTCCGATGCGAGCAGCTACATCACCGGCCAGAGCATCTCCGCCGACGGTGGTGGAATCCTGCGCGCCTGATCAGACCCTGAATCGCCAGGCGAGATGCGCCCGCCGAAGTTCGAGCTCCGCAGCACGGTTCGCAAGGCTCACCCGCGTCGCAGCGGGATCAAGTGCGGATTCCAAATCACGCGTCGCAACCACTCGTGCCGTGGGAGTCGGTTCGTCGTCACCCGTGGGCCAGAACCAGCGAAGTGTGCACAACCCCTGTCGCCGACCACCAGTGTCGAGCCAGTTCGCGATCCCCGGATCTGTCGGACCGACCACCATCCGCACTCGGCCATCAGCAGAGAGCTCGGTCTGCAGATGATTGCGACTCGTGATCCGCGACACCGGATCAACCAATTCGAACCATCCGGGCACATAGAGCTGGAAGCTCCAGTACCTCGCGTCGGGCACATCGGTCTCCACCACGAGGTTCTCGTCGTCTACGAGATCCCAGAAGCAGAACGCATAGCGAGCAGCGGCGAGACCCTTCTCGAGCTTGAGAGATCCGGCGAAGGCGTTGTCAGTGCGAAGTGCGCGCTCATCGATCATGTACTGGTTCCAGTACCTCATTGAATGTTCGACGCCCGAGGCCGCTTCATCGAATCGTTCGAGAAGCTCGGCCGGCGTGACCCGAGGAATCGGATCGACATCATCAAGACACTCGATCGTGAACGTTGCCGGCTCGGCCTCACGCCAGTCGATGTAGTACTCGCGGATCGACGCCATCACTGCGCCATCGGGGATCGCGAGCGAGATTCGCTTGACGCCATCCGCCAGCTCCCCGACTGCCCCGCCGCCGACCACAATCTCCCCACCGAGCATGATTTCGAACTCATCGCCGGAGTTGATGCCGAGATCGGATGCCGTGTGCTCGGCGAGCGTTCCCCACCGCTGTTGGTGCATGAACCCGGCTCGAAGGGCGAGGATGAAGTCGTCGGCGCTGTGCATCCGTCCACGAATGCGATAGTGACGAGCAGGGTCGATCCGGGCGTGCCGGTAGACGTTGTCGGCGTTTGGTCCGCCCCACTGGGTGACGAGATCGTTCTGTCGCATGAAGAACGGCGAAGCTGCCTCTGCGTGACCGACCGACCATCCGAGCCAGCACAGAACCTGATCAGCAAGATGCGCGAATCCCTCGGCCCGATCCGCGGGGTCTGTGGGATATGGAGGTGACAACAGTTGCTCGCCGACCGCCTCGATCCGACGACACATGTCCCGCCATGCCGTCAGTTCGACCGGTTCATCGGCATCTGCTCTGGTATCCGCTCCGCTTTCGCTCAGGTCATCGGCCATCAGTCAGTGCCGCTCAGTCGAACTCGTACTGGGCGGGATCAACGGCTCGGGTCCAACCCCAATACGTCGGGATGGGCCAGGGTGAGATCGTGAAGATGCGGCCGTCGCTGTTCTTGAAGTGTGAATGCTTCACCGACCAATGCGCCCACACCATCTGCGCAATCTCTGACCGGTACCGACTTGTGTACGCATCGAACGCTTCTGCAGTCGGAACCATCGAACGATGCCCGCCAGCCAGCAACTCGTGGATCGCGCTCATGATGTAGTTGACCTGACATTCGGACTGGAAGATCAGGCTCGCTCCGTGCGCGAGATTCGTTCCCGGTCCGTAGACACAGAACAGGTTGGGGAAGTTCGGCACCGAGATACCGAGAAGCGCCTCAGGTTCCTCACCCCATTGCTCGCGCAACGTGACGCCGCCGCGGCCGGTGATGGTCATCGGCCAGAGGAAGTCGTTATGCCGGAAGCCGGTGGCGAAGCAGATGACATCGGCCTCGTGCAGCACACCGTCGTCGGTGACCACGCCTTCGGGAACGATGCGGGTGATACCGGTGCGTACCAGTTCCACATTCGGCTTCTTGAGGCAGGTGAGCCACGAGCCATTGTCCTGGAGTGTGCGCTTGGCTGTGGGCGGATAGTGCGGCATCGAAAGCTCGAGCAGATCAGGACGGTCAGCGAGCTGCGAGGTGATCCAATCGCCGAACCATGCTCTGGTCATACTGTTCATCTCGCTGATCGCCATGCCATCGCTGTCATCGAAATTCGGGTCCACCCTCGAGTTCTCGATGCTCAATCCAGCCGCCGGATAGAACATCAGGAACCGGAACCACCGTGTGTAGAACGGCAGGTGCCGCATCGCCCACGCATCGCCCTCGGGCACCGCTCGGTGGTAATTCATGTTCGGAAACATCCACTGCGGTGTGCGTTGGAAGATCGAAAGGTGCTCAACCTCGTCGGCAATGGCCGGCGCGAGTTGGAATCCGCTCGCCCCCGCCCCGATCTGCGCCACCCGCTTCCCCGAGAGATCGATCGAGTCGTCCCAGCGAGCAGAATGGAAGGCCGGTCCGGCGAAGGTCTCGATGCCGTCGATGTCCGGGAGTTTCGGGGCGTTGAGTGCGCCGGTCGCGCTGATGACAACCCTGGCGTCGATCGTGTCGACAGAACCGTCCGCACCTCGCACCTCGACCGACCAGCGGCCGGTGGCTTCGTTCCATGTGGCCGCAACAACCTCGGCATTGAACCGGCAGTTCGCACCGACCTCGTACTTCTCGAGCACACGTTCGAAGTACGAGCGCAGCTCGGACTGGCGCACGAAGTACTCGCTCCAATGCTCGGATGGTTCGAACGAGTAGCAGTAGAAGTGGCTGCCAACATCAACGCGGGCACCGGGGTACCGGTTGTCTCGCCACGTTCCTCCGGGTCCATCGGTCTTCTCGATGATCGTGTACGGAAGTCCGGCCTGCGCGAGGCGGATACCGGTGAGCAGACCCGATTCGCCACAACCGATCACCACGACATGCGCGTCGGCACGCATATCGGCACTCACCTCATCGCCCCACTCGATGGCTCGACTATCCGCGCCATCAAGATGAAGGTCCTCGGCGAACATCGGGACCACTGCATCATCGACCGGTGCCACGGCGAGGAACGACATCATCTCGTGGATCAGATCGGGGCCGGGGGCCGGCGGGAGTTCACAACCGTTGTCGCGGTAGTCAATGATGGCGGCCAGCGCGAGACGCCGCGCTTCCTCCTGCATTTCAGCAGGCATCGAACTCTGGAAATCGTTGAGCATCGCGTACTGGGGGCGAATATCGCCGCGGATCCAGGAGGGATCTCCGGTGAGGTGCACCATCGAACAGAGCAATGCCGGAACACTGACCTCCTCGAGCGCAGCGGCGATCGTGGCGTCGTCGTCGGTGAACGGGGCGCCGGCATGGGGGTTTCGGGGAGAATCGGCCATGTCTTGAGTCTTACCCCAGATCCAACGGTCAGCGCCGGTACCACGACCGGCGATACTGGTGGGATGGATGAACGCAATGTGCTGGGCGGCCTGCTTGAGCCATGTGGTACCGAACCAATGACAGGGTTCTTCCGCGACGGTTGCTGCAGCGCCGGCCCCGATGATGTGGGACGCCACACGATCTGCGCGGTGGTGAGCGCCGAATTCCTCGACCATCAACGCAGTATCGGCAACGACCTCTCTACGCCGATGCCCGAGTATCGGTTCCCGGGGCTGGTACCGGGCGACCGTTGGTGCGTCACCGCGGTCAACTGGCTGCGCGCCTGGCGCGACGGCGCAGCGGCCCCAGTCGTACTCGCGAGCACCAACGAGCGCACGCTCGAGGTTGTTCCTCTCGACGCGCTGCAGGCCATGGCGGTCGACGTGCCCAGCGATCTCAGCGGATTGGAAGACTGAACCATGCTCACCGTCGCCTCGGTCAACGTGAACGGTCTTCGGGCCGCCACCCGAAAGGGCATGCACGCCTGGCTCGATCAACGCCAGCCCGACATCCTCACACTGCAAGAGGTGCGGGCACCCGACGAACTCGTCGCCGACCTCTTGGGGCCCGACTGGCATGTCGCCCATGCCGAGAGCCTCGCCAAGGGCCGCGCCGGGGTCGCTGTTGCCACCCGACTCCCGCATCGAGCGGCCCGCTTCGGCGATCACCATCGTTCGTTCACTGACAACGGCCGCTGGGTCGAGGTGGATCTCAAGCTCGCCGATGGCTCAGCCCTCACCGTGATCTCGGCCTACGCCCACACCGGCGACGAAACGAGCGAGGAGCGCATGACCGAGAAGCTCGCGTGGTTCGATGCGGCCACCGAACGCCTCAGTGAACTTCGCAAGGGCCGCCGTCATGTGCTGCTCACCGGCGATCTCAATGTCGCCCATCGCGAAGCCGACCTCAAGAATTGGAAGGGCAACCTCGGCAAAGCCGGGTTCCTGCCCGAGGAACGCGCCTACTTCGATCGTTGGTTCGACGAACTCGGCTGGGTTGATATCGCCAGAATTCAGGCCGGAGATATCGCCGGCCCCTACTCATGGTGGTCCTATCGCGGCAAAGCGTTCGATACCGATGCCGGCTGGCGCATCGACTACCTCATTGCGTCACCGAAACTGGCCGAACTCGCAACGATGTGTGCCGTTGATCGGGCCGACACCTACGCCGAACGTTGGTCCGACCACGCTCCAGTAGTGGCCACGTTCAACATCTGACTCACATCAGACGCTCTGATCGCGCGGCACGCCCATCCGCCTCCGCTCCGCCTGCGGAACTTCACTGCTGGGCGAGGAACCATTCGTAGGTCGACGCGATTCCGGCGCGGAGCGAGGTGCGGGCGGTCCAGCCCATCGCGTTGATGCGCGAGACATCGAGCACCTTCCTGGGCATTCCATCAGGTTTCGACGCATCAAACACGAGTTCGGCACCGGGATGCACGATCGATCCGATGAGTTCGGCGAGTTCACGAATGGAGCAGTCGAGCCCGGTGCCCACGTTGATGGGACCCGGCTCGTCATACTCACGCATGAGGAACATGCATGCGTCGGCGAGATCATCGACATGGAGGAACTCCCGCTTCGCCAGACCGGATCCCCAGATCTCGACCTCGCGTTCACCGCGGAGCTTCGCCTCATGGAACTTCCGCATGAGCGCCGGCAGCACATGACTCGACGTGAGGTCGAAGTTGTCATTCGGACCGTAAAGATTGGTGGGCATGGCCGAGACGAAGTTGCATCCATACTGCGTGCGATAGGCATCGCAGAGCTTGATTCCTGCGATCTTGGCGATCGCATAGGCCTCGTTCGTTGGCTCCAATGGCCCCGAGAGAAGCTCCGATTCAACGATCGGTTGCGATGACAAACGCGGATAGATGCATGAGCTTCCGAGGTACAGCAGCTTGTCGGTCCCGGAGACGCGAGCCGCTTCGACGACGGTGGCATGGATCATCATGTTGTCGTAGAGGAACTCCGCTGGGCGGGTGGAGTTCGCGAGGATCCCACCAACGGTGCCGGCAACGAGGAACACGTACTGGGGCTCGTTCGCGGCGAAGAACGCATTGACGGCACCCTGATCGCGCAGATCAAGTTCTGATCTCGGCGCCGTGATCAGGTTCGTGAAACCCGCAGCAGAAAGCCGGCGAATGATTGCGGAACCCACAAGCCCGCCGTGCCCGGCAACGTAAATCGACGAATCAACGCCAATCGCTGTCGTCGTTGGTCGTTCACCCGGACCGGCACCGTTCACGTGGCCAACGGTAGCAGCGGGACCTACCCAGTAGACCGGGCGGATGTGCCCTGGGGTCCGTGCATCAATCAGCGAGAGCGTGGAGCCCGAGCGAGATGTGCCGTGAGAGCTCGGCGAGTTCCGCTGCGGTGGTGTCGAACTCCTGCTGACCGAGTTGATACGGGTCGGCGACATCATCCTCTCGGGACTGTCCGAGCATCGACGACGTGGGTCGGCCCGCTGAGAGCGCCCGGATTCGAGCTCGGAACCCATCGGGCAGCGTTCCGTCACGAGGTGCGGCGAGTTCGCGGGCGAAAGCCTTGACAGTGAACGTGATCGGATACATCTCAGGTTCGACGATCACGATTTCACGAAGATGCTCGCGGGTCATGGTCAGGACGAGATCGAAAGACGAGAGTTCAAGGGCAGCCAAAGGCCGGCTTCGATGCCCGCTGATATCAATGGCGTGGCCGGCGATGGCCTCAACTGCCGCCGGATCCGCCGGTTCGCCAAGATCGAGGAGTCCGGCCGAGGAGACCTCGAACGGGGCACCAACGGCCGCAAGATCGCGGCCGAGAAGGGCTTCGAACATCGGAGACCGACAGATATTGGCCGTGCAGACCACAAGGACACGAAACCGATTCGGGAGCTCCATCCCCAAAAAACTTAGCCGATACGGCATGTGGGGGAGGCTCCCCACAAAATCCAAAGGGGTGTATGGACTCAGACCCGGTTTCTGGGTAATACTTAGACACACCTCAGAAAGCTTAGGAGTCGAGATGGGGAATACCCAGAACCACAGCGGTACGCATTCTACTGTCATGTTCGGAGCCACCACACGAGTTATGGGCCTCGTGGCAACTGCTGCGGCGCTCGTGGTCATGCTTTCGATGGGCATGACCAAAGCTGGTGCCACAGAGGTGACCTACCCGCCCTGTACCTCCGGTGCTTGCGTGTCCACCACCATCATCGTCATCCCCGGCGGTGGCGACGATGACATCATCGAGTCCGGCGAGCCGGTTGAGTTCATCTTCGAGGGTTTCGAACCCGGCACAGAGGTGACGTTCACGATCTCCGTTGATACCGACGGAGACGGAATTGTTGACGAAACCTTCATTCTCACCGCAATCGCTGATGAAGATGGTACTGCTACCTTCGAGTGGGATTCTCCTGCAGGTACCAGCAGCGGTGACTATGAGTTCACTGCCGAAGGCATCGATGATGAGACGGGCGAACCTCGTGTTGCCGAAGGTACGATCACCATTGAAGCGAAGGGTGCATTCGTCCCCGGCGACGGCGGAGACGGCGGGCCGCTTCCCTACACCGGTTCGAACTCCACGAATCTCGTGCGCATCGGCCTTGTGCTGATCGTCGCCGGTGGTATCTCCGTGGTGGCTGTGCGTCGGCGCAACGCCCACGCAGGCGCCTGATTCACACCTCCCATCGCCACTCACTCCGAACTTCACGAGGGCTCTGTCACTGCGGTGACAGAGCCCTCGTCGCGTTTATCTTCGTTGCAGAAGCCTTCGTTACCGAAGCCTTCGTCGCATAGGCATCAGAGGATCTGCCCTGATGACTGAGCGCTTCAGGATTGGCGTCATCACCGTCATCGCTGCGGTCGGGGGGGCTTCCGTCAGTTCGGCTCTGACCGGATCGGTCGGCATTGATCGGTTCTGGACCGCAGCGCTTGCTGCGGTGCTCACGGTGGCATCGGCGCGCGCTGGTCGTTTGGCGTTGCTCTGGTTCATCGCCGTGGCCATTGCCGCCGGGCTAGGTTCCCCGTGGGTCATCGCCGCCGTCCTCGCACTAGTCGCTTTTGCCATGGTCTCCAGGACGCCCGCTCACGGGACCACCCTCGCTGCGCTCTCAGGGGCTGGGGCCACACTGACCCTTCTTCACCCGGCGGACACACTTTCGAGTCCCGCGGTTGCCGCGGCGGTGCTCTCTGCCTCGACACCGCTTCTGATCAGTGCACTCCGGACTACCTCCCGACCTCAGCGCCACCGCATCATCGTTCTCGGCGCCTCGACCCTCGGACTTCTGCTCATCTCCTGCGCCCTGTCGGTCATCGCCGGTATCTCGGGGGCTCCAGACCTGCGATCCGGTGTCGATGCAGCGCGAGCAGGTATCACGGCGACCCGCAATGGTGACCTCGCGGCTGCCTCCTCCTCGTTCGCTACCGCTGAGACCAAGCTCGATGGTGTGGCTTCCACGTTCGGCGCCCCATGGCTACTCCCGGCACGGTTCGTGCCGGTTCTCGGCGCCAACCTCGAAGCAGCTCGGGCGGTCGTCGATGACGGCCTCCAGTTGGCCGCAGCGGCGCACACATCGGTCGACGAGGCTCCTTATGACCAGATCCGCCTGATTGACGGCGGAGTCGATCTCGAACAGGTCACCGACATGCAACAACCGGTTGCCGCACTCGACGTCGAAGTCACTGCAGTCCAGCGCTCCTTGGCGTCGATCAACACCACGTGGCTCCTCCCTGCCATCACCAGCCGGATCAACGACTTCTCGGAGCAGGTCGACACAGTTGCACCGCAATTGGAGACTGCGTCACTCGCACTCGAGACCCTGCCATCGATACTCGGCGCAGACGCAACGCGCACCTACCTCGTCGAGTTCACCAGCCAGTCCGAGTCGCGGTACCTCGGCGGATTCGTGGGTTCCTACGCACTTCTCACCGCCGACCACGGGAAACTCACGCTCGATAGGTCCGAGAGCGTGGGGACGCTCAACCGCAAACTCGGCCCCGATGTCGAGTACACCGCCACAGCGGACTTCAAAAATCTGTACGACCGGTTCCATCCGCAGATGTTCGCCCAGAACTGGTCGGTGTCTCCCGACCTGCCGAGCAACGCCGAAATGGCCAAGCAACTCTTCGCCCATGCCACCGGAATCAACGTCGACGGGGTCATCGTCATCGATCCGTTCGGACTCGCTGACCTTCTCAAACTGACCGGACCGATCCGTGTGCCGGGGATCGCTCAGCAGCTCACGGCTGCCAACACCGCTGAGTACCTTCTGCACGGGCAGTATCTTGAATTCGCCGGACAAGTTGACCAACGTCGTGATCGGCTCGCCGAAGTGGCCGAAAAGGCGTTCGACGAACTCCTGAAGTCGCCGAAAACGAACTATCGGGAGGTCGGACGGGCCCTGGGACCAGCAGTCAGCCAGGGACACATCATGTTCTCCTCGTTCGATCCCGCAGCACAGGCCCTGCTTGATCGGTTGGACCTCACCGGGCGTTTCGTGCGCCCTCGGAATGTGTCGCTGTTCTCGTTCAGAAACTCAGCTTCGTTCGCGAACAAGATCGACTATTTCCTCCACCGCGACGTCGCCATCGATGCCACCATCGATCCGCACACCAACCGACTCGAAGCGGACATCACCATCCAGTTACGCAATGACTCTCCCTCAAGCGGTCTGCCCGCGTATGTGATCGGAAACGAGAACGGAGAGCCCAACGGAACAAACGGGATGCTCTTCGCCATCTACACGACTGGACCCATCACCGCGTCAACACTCGATGGCGAACCGGTGGAACTCATCGAACAACCCGATCGCGGAATGCGCGTCTTCTCGAAAGGCATCACCATTCCCCCCGGCGCCACCAGAGTGGTCCGGCTGCACATCAGCGAGATGATCCTGACCACAGCCACTGGATTCCAATTCGCGCTCCCACACCAACCGATGGTCAACGCCGACCAACTCACGTTCACCGTGCGCTCCACGGACCCGAAGCTCGTTCCACGTTCGCTCAGCGGTCTTGCGGATGCATCCGTCGAGATCACCAATGGCATATTGCGAGCAACTGCTCCCATCACCACCGACCAGATCCTTTCGGTTCCATTCGGTCGCCCCTGACCTGCCGGCAAAAGTTGGTCCAAGTTGAACCGACACGGCCCCATCAGCTCCGTAGATTGGGGATATGCGGCAGCCCATCAACTCCCCCCGCCCCGGCCCGCTGCCCTCTCGACCACAACGTCAACGAGGACGCCGGCTCCGTGAGTTCCTCGCCGGTTCGATCCTCATCGCCATGTTCGGCGTTCTGCTCGCCATCCAAGCGCCAACTGCCGATGCCTACGCGGGCGCGCCATGGTTCCGCCCAGGAGTTCCGTACACCCAGAACTTCCCCGATCCCACCGTGGTGCGCGACGGCAGCACCTACTGGGCCTACGCGACATCAACCGGCGGCTCGCTCATGCCAGCAATGTCCTCGGTGGATCTCGTCACGTGGATTCCGCGACCTGCGTACCGCCCCAACCCGTACAACTCGGATCCGTACTTCAATGATTCATTCCCAGTACCCCCGAGGTGGACGAAGGGAGGAACCTCACGCACCAACAAAGCGCAATGGGGACCGGGTGTGGCGAAGTTCGGCGACCGATGGGTGGCATTCACCTCATGGGAGGTCGGCGGCAGTCGCCGGTGCATTTCGATGGCCACCGCAGCATCACCCGCCGGCCCTTTCACTGATGACTCCGATGCTCCCTTCCAGTGCGACGCCGATCCCGACGGCAGCATCGACCCTGAACCGTTCATCGATACCGACGGCAGCGCCTATCTCCTCTGGAAATCAGCCGGGATCCCGGGATCAACGCCCACCAGACTCTGGTCGCGTCGCCTCTCCCCCGACGGCCGCAGCTTTGCGTTCCTGAGCAGTCCCCACCTCCTTCTTGCCACCAACCCAGGAACCTTCATCAACGGGATCCCGCAGGAGGACACCTGGGAAGGGCACGGAATCGAGAATCCGTCGATGGCACATCAGAGTGGGTCGTACTGGCTCGCCTATTCAGCCAACGAATGGCGCAGCGGCGACTACCGCACTGGTCAGGCTCGCTGCGACGGCCCAATGGGTCCGTGCTTCCGTTCTGCGAGCGCACCGCTTCTTCCCAACACCGGAAGTGAACTCGGCCGGGGTGGAGCGTCGATGTTCGTGGACCGCTCCGGCCAGTTGCGCATGATTAATCACTCGTGGAACGCCCCCTATACCGACTACCCCGCTGATCCGAACTGCGACTCCGCGGGCCTCTGCGCGAGCCATGGACAGCGCCGCGCGCACCTCCAGCCGCTCGTAGTCGTTGACGGGGCACTGCGCGTCGGGTCGGAGTCAGCGCCGATGTTCGTGCGGCCCGGCGGCCTGGTCTCGATGAACCCAGTGCGTCTTCTCGATACCCGCGAGACCGGTCGATGCGTTGACGGCAGCAACCAGCAACTGCGCATTTCCAGTTCCAACGGCATTCCGCACGATGCAGTCGCGGTTGCACTCAATGTCACTGCCACTGAAGCCACAGCGCCGGGCTATCTCGTCATCTGGCCCACCGGTCAGCCCCGCCCGAACTCGTCAAATCTCAACTTCGTCTCCGGACAAACCATTCCCAACATGGTGACGGTCAAGTTGGGAAGCGGTGGGTCGATCAATCTCGCCACCAATCAGGGCTGTCCCAACATCATCGTGGACATCGCCGGGTACTACACCGCAGGAGCGACGACGCCCGGGGGCTTCGTTGGAATTTCGCCGCTGCGGGCTCTCGACACCCGGATCAGCGGGCCATGTGTCGGCTCGTTGCCGAGATCGCTCACGGTTCGTGGCGGCGGCCGGGGTATTCCCGCCGACGCATCGGCAGTTGCACTGAATGTCACGGTGACCGAACCATCGGCCGCGGGTTTCCTCACGGTATGGCCGACCGGCGCTGCGCGACCCACTGCATCGAACCTCAACTTCGAAGCGGGCCAAACAGTTCCGAACATGGTCACCGCGCGAATCGGTACCGATGGCCGAATCGACATCGCCTCGAATCAGGGATGCCCACATGTCATCGTGGACATTGCCGGGTATTACACGGCGTGGACGCCGAGCACGATTGGTTCAGGTGGCTTCGTCGGCCTTACCCCGACCCGGGCGCTTGACACGCGAGTGAGCGGTCCGTGCGTCGGCTCTGAACCACGGCGATTGGTCATCGCTGGGAGGTTCGGAATTCCCTCGAACTCGAACTCTGGCGTGCCCGGAGTGAGCGCTGTCGCCCTCAACGTCACGGTCACTGAACCCAGCGCTCCCGGCTTTGTCACGGTCTGGCCGAGTGGACGGACACGTCCGAACGCTTCCAACCTCAACTATGTGGCCGGATTGACCGTCCCCAACATGGTGATCGTGAAGGTCGGGTCCGATGGAGCCATCAACCTCATGAGCAACGCCGGATGTCCGAACATCGTCGTCGACGTTGCCGGCTACTTCACCTCACCAGCGGACTGATCCCTCCGAGAATCGTCCGGAGAAGATCCCTCCTACACAGTTCGGGTGGATTCACTCCCCCACGCGGGCGGATCTCTGATGTGTTGATCGCATTGCGTCGTACCGTCCGACCATGGCGTCAACGAAGCCCATCTCAGCCCATCCGCAGAGGCGGTCCGTGAGAATGCTCTTGGTGACCACAGCATTCGTGACACTTCTCACGCTGATGCTGTTCGGGTGTGCGGCATGGGACAGGTCGCCCAACGCGACCTGCCCGACCACTCCCGAGGGACAGTGCGCGGTGAGCGCCTACGACGTTTGGCTCTTGCAGGGGAACACGGGCGATGTCGCTGCGTACCTTGAATCCATTCGCGGCGCGACAGGTGCACCCGGCAATCCGGGATCGACGGGGGGTGCCGGCCCGGTCGGTGCGACTGGCGCCGCAGGTGCGAATGGTGCTGACGGACCTCCGGGCCCGAATGGTGCAGATGGTCTTCCGGGCACGAACGGCATACCCGGCATCGACGGAGCAACCGGAGCAACCGGAGCACAAGGACCCACCGGAACCCAGGGTGCAACCGGCGCCACAGGAACCGCAGGAACAAACGGCATCGACGGAGCAACCGGCGCAACAGGCGCCGCAGGCACCGCAGGTGCAGACGGAGCAACCGGCGCAACAGGCGCCGCAGGTGCAGACGGAGCAACCGGCGCAACAGGCGCCACAGGCGCCACAGGCGCCGATGGAGCCACCGGACCACAAGGACCCACCGGACCACAAGGACCCACCGGACCCGCAGGTACAGACGGAGCCACCGGCGCAACCGGCAACGCAGGAACAAACGGCATCGACGGAGCCACCGGACCACAAGGACCCACCGGACCCCAGGGACCCACCGGACCCGCAGGTACAGACGGAGCCA
>WLCQ01000049.1 GCA_009705225.1 Actinomycetota bacterium
CATCAGTCCATTGTCGGCCATGGTGTTGATGTAGCGGCCCAGGGGTCGGTGCACGAAGCGGATGAACACATCCTTTTCGACCTCTTCGACCACTGCCTGCTCGACGAGGTACGGACCGATCCGCCAGTACTGCTCAGGCGGATCGATCACCTGATCGTCGATCCATCCCGAACCAGGAGTCTGCAGGAGCGGATGGTTGAGACAGAACACGAACCGTCCACCGGGACGCAGGACACGGGCCACCTCGGCCAGTGCCTCGTCGACAGCATCAATGTGTTCGAAGACCAGACAGCACACGACGGCGTCGAAACTGGCGTCGGGGAACGGCAGAAGTTCGGCGCCGGAGCGCAGGTAGGTCGGACCTCCCCCGCGCCGGGCCGCTTCATCGATCTGATTGCGGGTCGGGTCGAGCCCCACCACCCTTGCGCCACGAGCAGCCATGGCGCGGGCGACCTGCCCCTCACCCGTGCCGACCTCGAGGATGCGCTCGAACCCGGCGGTCCACTCGACCACGAGCGGAATGATCTGATCGGTGTATTCGGGATCGACGCCGTCGGTGAACTCCCGCTGCCACCAATCGGCATGGGCCTCCCAAAGGTCAGCATTGACATCGTGATCGCTCAACTCGGGCTCCATCAGTCGGTGGTTCTGCCCTTGGCGGGCGAGTGGATCTTGTCGTACACGGCCTGCGCCACCGAATCGGGCAACCACGCCAGCGCCGTGAGTTGTTCGAGTGATGCTTTCTTCACGGCGCCGACTCCCCCGAGTTCCTTGACGAGGCGCTTGCGGCGAACATCGCCCAGACCGACGATGTCGTCAAGGACGGAGGTGGTCATCCGTTTGCCACGAAGTTCACGGTGGAACGAAATGGCGAATCGATGCGCCTCATCGCGAACGCGTTGCAGCAGGAAGAGCGCTTCACTATTGCGGGGAACGATCCTCGGCTCTGACTCGCCCGGTACGAACACCTCTTCAAACCGCTTGGCCAGTGACGCCACGGGGATCTCCTCGCTGAGTCCGAGCTCTTCGAGGACGCGCACTGCCACCGAAAGCTGCCCCTTCCCGCCATCAACGAGCAACAGCTGCGGCGGGTACGAGAATCGACCCTCCCGTTCGGCCATGGGAAGCGCCCGTTCCTCCAGATAGGCCGTGAACCGACGCGTCAGCACCTGCTCCATCGCCGCGAAGTCGTCGTTGCCCTGATCTCCTCGGATCTTGAATCGCCGGTACTCGCTCTTCTTCGGTAGTCCGTCCTCGAGAACGACCATCGAGCCGACGTAATCAGTGCCCTGGATATGACTCATGTCGTAACACTCGATCCGCAACGGGGCTTCGGGCAGACCGAGATGTTCCTGCAGATCGTTCAGCGCCCGCGCCCGAGTGTTGTGATCGGCTGCCCGCCGAAGGCGATGTCGTCCGAACTCCTCGGTGGCGTTGTGCACGACAGTCTCCATGAGAGCTCGCTTATCGCCGCGCTGGGGCACCCGGATCGTGACCAGCGAACCGCGCTGATTACTCAGCCACTCCTCGTAGAGCGTCGGCTGCGCCGATGGTTCGGCCACGAGCACCTGCTTGGGAATTCCGAGCGGGGGGATCTCGCCGTACAGCCGCTCGAGCACCCGATCGATGAGTTCCCCAGGGGCGAGATCCTCCGCGAGATCCAGCACGAATCCCCTCCGACCCACCACCCGACCGCGGCGCACATGGAACACCTGCACCGAAGATTCGAGATCGTCACCAGCGAGCCCGATGATGTCGAGGTCTTCCTCCTTCTCGAGAACCATCTGCTGTTTCTCGATGACGGAGCGGACGGCTCCAAGTCGGTCGCGCAAGCGGGCGGCTCGTTCGAACTCCAACTCATCGCTCGCCTGTTGCATCTCAGCCTCGAGTCGCCCAACGACCGCGTCGGTGTCGCCCTCAAGGAACTCGATGAGTTCTCGGACCATCGCGTCGTACTGCTCGCGCGAAACCTCGCCCACACACGGCCCACTGCATTTCTCGATATGGAACAGCAGGCAGGGCCGACCCAACTTGGCGTGCCGGTTCAGTTTCGTGTCCGAGCAGGTACGCACCGGGAACGTGCGCAGGAGAAGGTCGAGGGTGTCGCGCACAGCCCAAGCCTGCGCGTATGGCCCGAAGTATCTGGCCCCCTTGCGCTTGACACCGCGCATCACCGTGGCCCGGGCCCATTCGTCATCAGTGGTGATGGCGAGGAACGGGTAGCTCTTGTCGTCCTTCAGATCAATGTTGAAGCGCGGCTCGTAGCGCTTGATGAGGCTGTACTCGAGCATGAGGGCATCGAGTTCGGTGCGAACCTGGATCCACTCGACGGTCTCCGCGGTTTCGACCATCTGCGCGGTTCGTGTGGGGAGAAGCGCCGGATTCTGGAAATAATTCGACAACCGCTGGCGCAGACTTTTTGCCTTACCCACATAGATCACCTGACCGTGGGCGTCCTTGAACTGGTACGAACCGGGTTCATCGGGGATCGTGCCGGCCGGCGGTCGCTGCACCATCGCCGCATCGTACGGCCCGATGAGGGCGTCAGGATCCGAGACTGGGCCTATGCTGTCGGAGCCGGCCTGGAATCCGGCAGTACCGAATCTCCCGAGACCGACATCCCCGTGGCGCGGCGTCCAGGCTGCCCCCACCGGTCACATCGGAAGACGCAATACCGCAGCACCGCAGTAAGACAGAACCAACTCTGAGAACCGAAAAAGTCTGGAGAGCCACCATGCGGCTCCAACTCCCCCTCCCCGAGCGCTACACCGACGCGACGCCCGACGAACTTCTCGCGCGCATCGACGCCGCTCGATCCACCCTCGGCGAGCGTCTCTTCATCCTCGGTCACCACTACCAGCGCGATGAAGTCATGCGCTGGGCAGATGCCCGCGGCGATTCCTTCCGCCTGTCTGTGCTCGCTCAGGAACACCCCGAAGCCGAGTACATCGTCTTCTGCGGCGTGCACTTCATGGCCGAGTCCGCCGACATCCTCACCGGCGATCATCAGGCAGTCATCCTCCCCGACCTCAACGCCGGGTGTTCGATGGCTGATATGGCCGACCTCGACGAGGTCGAGGAAGCGTGGGAGACCCTCGCCCGAACAACTGACATCTCTCGGGTCATCCCCATCACCTATATGAACTCCTCGGCCGCGCTCAAGGCGTTCGTGGGTCAGCATGGCGGTGCCGTGTGCACTTCCTCCAATGCCGCAGCTGTACTGCGCTGGGCACTCTCACTCGGCGACCGGGCTGATGACGGCGCCGGCGGCAAGCAGGTGCTGTTCTTCCCCGACCAGCACCTTGGGCGCAATACAGGCTTCGAGCTCGGCTTCGGCGATGAGGACATGCGTATCTGGAATCCCCGAGCCGAACACGGTGGCCTGACCGAGGCCGATATCAAAGACACCACCTTCCTTTTGTGGCGCGGTCACTGCTCGGTGCATCAACGATTCCGGCCCGAGCACATTGCCGCATTCCGCGCCGCGAATCCGGGTGGGATCGTCATCACCCATCCCGAATGCGCCCATGATGTCTGCGAGCTCGCTGATCAGGTCGGTTCTACTGACGCGATCATCCGGGCGGTCGAAGGGGCACCCGCGGGCTCAGTCATCGGAGTCGGCACAGAGATCCATCTGGTCAACCGTCTCGACGCCGAGACCCCGGACAAGACCGTCGTCTCACTTGATCCCTTGGTATGCCCCTGCTCAACCATGTTCCGGATCGATGCAGTGCACCTGTGCTGGGTTCTCGAGAATTTGGTCGAAGGCCGGGTGGTCAACCGCATCACCGTCGACCCCACCACCGCCGAATGGGCGAAGGTCGCGCTCGATCGGATGCTCTCGATCACCTGAGAATGCTGCCGCTCCAGCTCCGACTAGGACTTGGACAGCAGCGGTGCCAGGAACTGCCCGGTGTAGCTGGCTGGTGTGGCCGCCACATGCTCGGGGGTTCCCTCAACAACAAGACTGCCACCACCGCTACCACCCTCCGGGCCGAGGTCGATGATCCAGTCGGCGGTCTTGATCACGTCGAGGTTGTGTTCGATCACCAGCACGGTGTTGCCCTGATCGACCAGGCGAGAGAGCACGGTGAGCAACTTGCGGATGTCCTCGAAATGAAGACCAGTTGTTGGCTCGTCGAGGATGTACATCGTGTGACCCGTGGAGCGCTTCGCCAGTTCGCTGGCCAGCTTCACGCGCTGCGCCTCACCGCCCGACAATGTTGTGGCCGGTTGACCAAGACGCACGTAGCCAAGACCGACATCGACAACGGTCTGCAGATGTCGAGCGATAGCCGGTTGGTTTGCGAAGAACTCGACACCCTCGGCGCAGCTCATGTTGAGAATGTCGGAGATGTTGTGATCCTTGAAGGTGATGTCGAGAGTGTCGCGGTTGTACCGCGCCCCCTTGCAGACCTCGCATGGCACGTAGACATCAGGGAGGAAATGCATCTCGATCTTGATCGTGCCGTCGCCCGAGCAGGCCTCGCACCGGCCTCCGGCAACGTTGAACGAGAACCGTCCGGGGAGATAGCCGCGGACCTTCGCCTCATGGGTCTGGGCGAAGAGCTTGCGTATGTGATCGAACACCCCGGTGTAGGTGGCCGGGTTGGATCGAGGGGTGCGTCCGATGGGCGACTGGTCGATATTGATGACCTTGTCGATGTGCTCGAGACCCTCGACCTTGCGATGCAATCCCGGCGCGACCTTGGCGCCGTAGACATGCTGCATGAGTGATCGGTGCAGGATGTCGTTGACAACCGTTGACTTGCCCGAACCCGACACGCCAGTGACCGCGGTGAATACCCGCAGCGGGAACTCGACATCGATGTTCTTGAGGTTGTGTTCGCGGGCGCCGCGAACCACAAGCTTGTCTGCACCCGGTATGCGGCGCACCGCCGGCACGGGGATGCTGCGACGACCTGACACGTACTGCCCAGTAATGGACTCCTTGGACTTCAGAAGACCCTTCACGTTGCCCGAGTAGACAACCGCTCCCCCGTGCTCCCCGGCACCCGGCCCGATGTCGACCACGTGATCGGCCACCTTGATCGTGTCCTCATCATGTTCGACCACGAGAACCGTGTTGCCGAGATCACGAAGTCGCAGCAGGGTGTCGATGAGGCGACGGTTATCGCGCTGATGCAATCCGATTGAAGGTTCGTCGAGCACGTAGAGCACACCGACGAGACCGGAACCGATCTGTGATGCCAGGCGGATTCGCTGCGCCTCGCCACCGGCGAGCGTTGCCGCGGAACGACCAAGGCTCAGGTAATCGAGCCCGACGTCGAGCAGAAATCCCATTCGAGCGTTGATCTCCTTGACCACGCGCTCAGCGATCATTCGATCGCGCTCCGAGAGTTCGAGACCTTCCAGCGCTGCAGCGGCATCAGAGATCGACATGGCCGAGATTGCAGCGATCGAATGACCGTCGATAGTGACACCAAGACTGAAGGGCCGCAGCCGCGACCCCTCGCAGACCGGGCAGGGCACCTCACGCATGTAGCTCTCGACCTGCTCGCGAGCGCTATCGCTCTCGGCGTCGGAATGGCGCCGCTGTAACCACGGGATGATGCCCTCGTACCGGGCGTCATAGGAGCGTTGACGCCCGTAGCGGTTCTTGTACCGGACCTGGACCTTTCCGGTGGAGCCGGTCCCGTTGAGCAACAGCTTCTGGGACTTCTTCGGAAGTTGGGCGAACGCAGTGTCGGGATCGATGTCGTTGATCTCGCACACCGACTCGAGCAAACGTCCGAAATACTGGGTGCGGGCGGTGGCCCATGGAGCAAGTGCACCCTCGGCGATCGAGAGGTCAGGATTGGGCACCACAAGCTCGGCGTCCACCTCGAACCGAGTGCCAAGGCCGTCGCAGTGCTCGCAGGCCCCATAGGGCGAGTTGAACGAGAAGTTCCGCGGGGCGAGTTCCTCGAAGCTGAGTCCACATTCGGGACAACCGAGATGCTGACTGAACGTGAGGATCTCGTCGTCGAGTCCGGAGTCATCACCGCGGCCGACGATCTGCACCTCGGCCACGCCCTCGGCGATACGAAGCGCAGTTTCGAGTGAGTCGGTCAGTCGTCGCTCGATCCCGTCCTTGCGCACGAGCCGGTCGACAACAACCTGGATGGTGTGCTGCTCGTAACGAGCGAGCTCGACGGTGTCGGTGAGTTCGTGGAGTTCGCCATCGATGATGGCGCGGGCGAAACCCTGGGAGGCCAGATCGGAGAGCAGGGTGTCGTAGGTGCCCTTACGACCACGCACCACCGGCGCCAGAACCTGGAACCGGGTGCCATCGGGGAGTTCAAGCACCCGGTCGACGATCTGCTGGGGGGTCTGCCGCTTGATGACGGCGCCATCATTCGGACAATGAGGCACCCCGATGCGCGCGTAGAGCAGACGGAGGTAGTCGTAAACCTCGGTGATCGTGCCCACCGTCGAGCGGGGGTTGCGTGAGGCTGACTTCTGATCGATCGAAATTGCCGGTGAAAGCCCTTCGATGAAGTCGACGTCCGGCTTGTCCATCTGCCCGAGGAACTGACGGGCGTAGGCCGATAGCGACTCGACGTATCGACGCTGACCTTCGGCGTAGATGGTGTCGAACGCAAGAGATGACTTCCCTGAACCCGAAAGGCCCGTGAAGACGATAAGTCGATCACGAGGAAGATCGATCGAGATGTTGCGCAGGTTGTGCTCTCTCGCACCACGAATGACGAGCTTTTCCACCATGCCACCCTACCGGCCGGGGACATCCCCCAGACCGGCTGGGCGAGGGTGGATCCGACAGCGTGACTGACCTCAGCCGACCTCGCGAAGTTCCCGTTTGAGCTCCTTGATCTCGTCACGCAGACGCGCTGCGTATTCGAAACGGAGATCAGCCGCCGCCTCCTTCATCTCTTCCTCGAGAGTGAGCACCAGACGTGCGAGTTCATCGGATGGGAGATCGGCCAGGCCGCTACGCACCTTGTCGCGACTCGTGGATCGACGATCAGACCCGGGCACCGGTGCTCCCTGCGAGGGCCTGAGACTGGCAAGGATGTCGGTGACAGCTTTGCGGATCGTCTGTGGGTTGATGCCGTGATCGATGTTGTATTGCTGCTGCAGACCCCGTCGACGGTTCGTTTCGGAGATGGCTCGCTGCATGGAGTCGGTGATCGTGTCGGCGTACATGATCACCTGGCCGTCAACATTGCGAGCAGCACGACCAATGGTCTGCACCAGTGAGGTGACCGAGCGGAGGAACCCTTCCTTATCGGCGTCGAGGATCGCCACCAACGACACCTCGGGAAGGTCGAGACCCTCACGGAGCAGGTTGATACCGATCAGCACGTCGAACTCGCCGAGGCGAAGATCACGCAGGATCTCGATTCGCTCAATGGTGTCGACCTCGCTGTGGAGGTACCGGACCTTGATGCCGAGTTCGAGCAGGTAGTCAGTGAGATCCTCTGACATCTTCTTGGTCAGCGTGGTGACGAGCACACGGTCACCCTTGACCACCCTTTGGTTGATCTGCTCGATGAGATCGTCGATCTGTCCCTTGGTGGGCTTGACGATGATCTCGGGATCGACGAGACCGGTCGGTCGCACGACCTGCTCCACGATCGCTTGGGAGTTCTCGAGTTCGAACGGCCCCGGAGTCGCTGAAAGGAACACGACCTGTTTGAGCCGATCCATGATCTCCTCAAATCGCAATGGCCGGTTATCCGCCGCCGACGGGAGGCGGAACCCATGCTCGATCAGGGTCTGCTTTCGGGAGCGGTCGCCGGCGAACTGTCCGTGAAGCTGCGGAATGGCCTGATGGCTCTCGTCGAGCACGACGAGAAAGTCATCGGGGAAATAGTCGAGCAATGTGAACGGAGGCTCACCGGGTTTCCGACCGTCGATCTGCCCCGAATAGTTCTCGATGCCGTTGCAGTAACCGAGCTCCTCCATCATCTCGAGGTCGTACTGGGTGCGCATTCGCAGACGTTGCGCTTCGAGAAGCTTTCCCTCCTTCTCGAAATGCGCCAACTGCACCTGCAACTCGGCTTGGATGCGGGTCATCGCTGAATGCAGCCGCTCCTCGCCGGCCACATAGTGCGTGGCCGGGAAGATGATCAGCTCCTCGAGTTCGGTGATCTTCTCCCCCGTGATCGGATCGACCACCAACACCCGTTCGATCTCATCGCCGAACAATTCGATGCGGATGAGGGTCTCGTCGTAGGCCGGGTGTACCTCGATGGTGTCGCCCCTCACGCGGAACTTGCCGCGCACGAGATTCATGTCGTTGCGCTCGTACTGCATGTCGACGAGCCGCTTCAGGATGTGACGCTGCTCGTGGGTCTCGCCCGGCCGCATCACGAGTAATTGGTCCTTGTACTCGAGGGGCGATCCGAGGCCATAGATGCACGAGACGGATGCGACCACGATGGTGTCACGTCGGGTGAGCAATGCCGAGGTTGCCGCATGGCGCAGCCGATCGATCTCGTCGTTCACCGAAGAGTCCTTCTCGATATACGTGTCCGAGGAGGGCATGTAGGCCTCGGGTTGGTAGTAGTCGTAATACGAGACGAAGTACTCAACCCGGTTCTCGGGAAAGAACTCACGGAACTCGTTGGCCAGCTGGGCGGCCAACGACTTGTTGGGGGCGATCACGAGAGTTGGCCGTTGGAGCGCCTCGATCGTCCAAGCGATCGTGGCGCTCTTGCCCGAACCGGTGATGCCCAGCAAGGTCTGGAACCGGTTGCCGGCATTGATGCTCGCCGTGAGCTGATCGATGGCTTTGGGCTGGTCGCCGGCGGGTGAGAACTCGGACACCAGACGGAACGGCGGCATGGTGTGAGTCTACGGAGGTGCACGCCGTCTAACCTTGCCGCTCGGCAAGAACTTCGGTCCCGCACCCGGCGGTCGACCATCTACCTGGACAAGGGCGAATCTGATGCGAGACGCGTTGGGAGCGATGCAATCGGTGCTGGTACTCGGAGGGAACTCCGAGATCGCCCTCGCCATCGTCGACCGTCTGATTGAAGGTCGTACCAGTCGTGTGGTGCTGGCAGTGCGCGAGCCTGCGGGCGCTCAGTCGACCATCGACCGTCTTACCGCTGCCGGGGTCTCCGCGTCGGCCATCGCATTCGACGCCCTGAAGCCGGAGAACCACGCAAAGGTCCTCAACGACGCATTCGCCGAGGGCGATATCGATCTCGTGATCTCAGCGTTCGGCATCCTGGGTTCCCAGGCTGAATTCGATGCCGATCCCATGTTCGCCCTGCAGGCCGTGAACGCCAACTTCGGTGGCGCAGTCACCTCGAGCCTGATCGTGGCCGATCTCATGCGGCGGCAGGGTCACGGAACCCTGCTCATGATCACCTCGATCGCCGCAATGCGAGGCCGCGCCGATAACTACGTCTATGGCTCAACGAAGGCCGGACAGGATCTCTTCGCCCAAGGACTCGGCGATGCGCTGGTGGGTTCCGGCGTACGCGTCGTCGTGGTGCGACCGGGATTCGTGCACACCAAGATGACCGACGGCATGAAGCCGGCGCCGTTCTCGACCACTCCCGACAAGGTCGCCGAGGTTGTTGTCGACGGACTGGCCAAAGGTCGTGAACTCATCTTCGCTCCTTCCATCCTGCGATTCGTGTTCGCCGGACTCATCCATGCGCCGCGAATGATCTGGCGCCGACTCGGTGGCTGAGCTCATGAGCAATTCTCGCCCCGAGCCGAACGGGTCGTTCCTCGCCGGAGTCATTCGCGAACTTCGGCCCAAACAATGGGTCAAGAACGTCCTCATTTTCGCTGCTCCCGCCGCCGCTGGGGTCATCGATGAGCGATCCGAACTGCTGCATGCGCTCGGCGCGTTCGTGTGTTTCTGCGCCGCGGCAAGCGCGACCTACCTGATCAACGACATCTCCGACGTCGAGTCTGATCGCCGTCATCCCACCAAACGTGAGCGACCAATCGCAGCCGGCATCGTTCCGGTGCCGTTCGCCATCGTGCTTTCGGTACTGCTGCTCATCGGTGGTGTCGGTGGCGCCTTCCTGATCCGACGCGACTTCGGTTTCACGATCCTCGCGTATCTGGCCCTCACCACCGCCTACACGATGTGGCTCAAGCACATGGCGGTGCTCGACATCATCTCCGTGGCTGCCGGTTTCGTCCTGCGCGCAATCGGTGGGGCAACCGCAACCAACGTGCCGATCTCCGAGTGGTTCTTCATCGTCACCAGCTTCGGCGCACTGTTCATGGTCACCGGCAAGCGCCAGGGTGAGCAGTCCGATCTTGGAGATCAAGCCGGGGAACTGCGTCCGGTGCTGGCCCTCTACACCCCGGCGTTCCTCACGTACCTGCGCGCGGTGTTCTCGGGTGGCGCACTCATCGCCTACTGCCTCTGGGCATTCTCCTCAGCCGAACTGCACGGTTCAAACAACATCCTGTTCCAACTTTCCATAGTTCCGTTCGCCATCGCCATCCTGCGCTATGCGCTACTGCTCGATCAGGGCAAGGGCGCCGAACCAGAGAACCTCGTCCTGTCCGATAGCGCCCTGCTCATCGCCGGTGCCGCCTGGATCCTCACCTACGGCTTTGCCATCTACACCTCCTGAGCCGGCCGCCGCATTGGCGCACCCCCGATCCACCGAACTGTTCGGATGGGGACGAACCGCTCCTACAGCGGCGGACCTCCGACGTCCTACCTCAGCGACCGAACTGCGTCGCGCGCTTCCTGAGAGCAACCCCCGCGGTCTGCTCGCCCGTGGTCTCGGTCGCAGCTATGGCGACGCCGCGCAGAACAGCGGTGGTCGAGTGATCGAGACCATTGATGTCGATGCGTTCACCGTGCATCCGACACCCGCCGACTCTGACCATGTCCTCGTCACCGCCGAGGCCGGAGTCAGCATCGATCGACTCCTTCATTCGTTGGTTCCCCAGGGACTCTTCGTGCCGGTCACACCGGGTACCCGCTATGTCACTGTCGGCGGCGCCATTGCGGCCGACATCCATGGCAAGAACCATCATCGCAAGGGTTCCTGGTGTGATCACGTGGAGTCCTTACGTCTGCAGCTCGCCGACGGCTCCGTGGTCGAGATCGGACCCACACAGGATCCCGAGCTCTATTGGGCAACAGCAGGCGGCATGGGCCTCACCGGAGTCATCCTCGACGCCACAATCCGTTGCCCCCGTATTGGCTCCAGTCGAGTGCTCGTCGACACCGACCGCGCCCCCGATCTCGATTCGGTGGTCGAACTCATGGCCACCGGCGACGCCAACTACGACTACTCAGTGGCATGGATCGATCTCATGGCCACCGGTGCCTCGATGGGTCGCTCCGTGCTCACCCGTGGCCGCTTCGCAACAGCCGACGAGCTCGGCACAGCACCCGGCTCCGACCCATTCGACTACCGGGCCGGCGTCATCGCTTCGGCGCCCCCGTTCGTGCCGGGCGGTCTGCTCAACAAGCTCACCGTGCGGGCGTTCAACGAACTCTGGTTTCGAAAGGCTCCGAAGGAACGCCGTGACGAACTACAGACGATCCCCACGTTCTTTCATCCCCTCGACATGGTCGGCGGCTGGAACCGCATCTACGGACCGGGCGGCTTCCTGCAATGGCAGTTCGTCATTCCCTTCGGCACTGAAGCAACCTTGCGTCGCATCATCGAGGAGCTCAGCGCTGCCGGCTGCACCTCGTTCCTCGCCGTACTCAAGGCATTCGGCCCGAGCAACGACTCGCCGCTTTCGTTCCCCGCTCCGGGATGGACCCTCGCCCTCGACATCCCCACGGGTGTGCCGGGTCTGGCAGCACTGCTCGACCGACTCGATGACATGGTGGTGGAGGCCGGCGGGCGCATCTATCTGGCCAAGGACTCGCGGGTTCGCGCGGAGTTGGTACCGCAGATGTACCCCCGGCTCGACGAATGGCGTGCGGTGCGCGAGCGAGTCGATCCGCAACGCCGAATCAACAGCGATCTGGCCCGGAGACTCTCGCTGTAGTTCGCGCTCGACCTAGCTGTCAGAACCCGAAGCGGAGTCTGCCGTGTCTGTGGCCGACTCCAGCCCCTTGATCCACTCCCAGCATGCGTCGATATGGGGAACTAGATCTTCAGGTGTTCCGTCATTGGGAACGACGAAGTCGGCTTCAGCGAGCCGCTGCTCGCGAGTTGCCTGACGCGCCATGCGGGCCCGGGCATCCTCGGCAGTGAAACCACGGAAGCGAACCAGTCGATCCACCGCGATCTCCGGATCGGTGTCGACAACGATGACGCCCTCAGGTGAATATGGCTTGTTCTCGACGAGCAATGGGATGTCGAGGACCACGATGTTGTCGAGCGATCGCTGGGCTTCGATCCGGGCGTCGATCTCTGCTCCAACCGCCGGATGCACGATGGCATTGAGCGCTTTGAGCTGCTCGGCGTCGGTGAACACGATGTTGGCCACAGCCTGACGATCGAGTGTGCCGTCGGCCGCAAGTATTTCGTTCCCGAAATGTTCGACCATGGCGGCGAGTACTGCGCCGCCCGGCGCTTGGAGTTCGCGCACAACACCATCAGCATCGATGACGACTGCGCCGCGCTCGGCGAGAGCGGACGAGACAGTGGATTTACCGGATCCGATTCCACCGGTGAGGCCGAGGAGCAACATGGACACCGAATGTATCCCATGAAATTTCGGTGTCTCTCCTCAACTTCTGCGCTCCGCTGCCGACTGATGTGCCATGACCGAACTTCGAAGCACTTCATCGACCCACACACCCACAAACATCATCGGATGGCGACTGCCGCTCGATGCAATCACCCGACGAGAGACCGAGGTTCTCCAGGCCATCACCGATGGCTGCTCAACCCCGCAGATCGCGGCTCGGTTGTACCTGTCACAGAAGACGGTGAAGAACCATCTGGCCTCGATCTACCAGAAGCTTGACGCGCGAGACCGCACGCAGGCGGTTTTGATCGCCCTGCGTGTCGGCATCGTGCATCTTGAGCGTTCCGACGCGGCCTGAGACCGCGCCGGAACCTCAGATCATTCGGCGGCTGGGGCCTCGTCGGCGACAGCCTCTTCAGCGACAGTCTCGGAAGCCACGGGAGCCTCTTCAGCACTTTCAGCGGCGGGGATCATGCCCTCGTCGCCATGCTCGGCGTAGTACTCCGCCCATGCCTGCTGGGCTTCGGTGGACTCAGCGCCACCGATGTAGTTGCCCTCATCGTCGTAGGCGTGCTCGCCGAAGTGCTCCTGGTACTCAGCGGCCACGATGCCACCCTCGGCAGCCTGCTTGATCGAGAGGCTGATGCGACGACGCTGGAGATCGAGATCGATGATCTTGACCCAGAGTTCCTCGCCCGGCGTGACGACCTGCTCGGGAAGATCGACGTGATGGGCCGACATCTCCGAGATGTGCACGAGGCCTTCGATGCCGTCGCCGACCTGCACGAACGAACCGAAGGGAACCAGCTTGGTGACTCGGCCGTAGACGAGTTCGTTGACCTGATGGGCCGAGGCGAATTCCTGCCACGGATCCTGCTGGGTGGCCTTGAGCGAAAGGCTGATGCGCTCGCGGTCGAGATCGACCTCGAGGACCTGCACGTCGATCTCGTCGCCGACAGCGACAACCGAACCGGGATGGTCGACATGCTTCCAGGAAAGCTCGGAAACGTGGACGAGTCCGTCCATGCCGCCAAGGTCGACGAACGCACCGAAGTTGACGACCGAGGAGACAACGCCGCGGCGAACTTCGCCCGGCTTGAGGTTGGCGAGGAAATCGTCGCGCTGTTCCTTCTGGGTCTCTTCAAGCCATGCACGACGGGACAGAACAACGTTGTTGCGGTTCTTGTCGAGTTCGATGATCTTGGCTTCGAGTGTGCGGCCGACGTACGGGGCGAGATCGCGCACACGGCGCAGCTCGACGAGCGAGGCGGGAAGGAAGCCGCGCAGGCCGATGTCGATGATCAGGCCGCCCTTGACGACCTCGATGACCGGGCCGCTGACGACGCCTTCGTCTTCCTTGATCTTCTCGATCGTGCCCCAGGCACGCTCGTACTGGGCACGCTTCTTGGAAAGGACGAGACGTCCTTCCTTGTCTTCCTTGGTGAGGACGAGTGCTTCGAGCTTCTCGCCGAGCGTGACGATCTCGGAGGGATCGACGTCGTTGCGAATGGAAAGCTCGCGGGCCGGGATGACACCTTCGGACTTGTAACCGATGTCGAGGAGAACTTCGTCGCGGTCGACCTTGACGACAGTTCCTTCGACGATCTGACCATCTTCGACCTGCACCATCGATGCGGTGTATGCCTCATCGAGCGATTCGCCGGCGAGATCGTCTTCAATGATCTGACGCGGGATGTAGCGGCCTTCACTGTCGAACGTGCCCATGCCTTCGGGGGCTTCGAGCGTGAGGGTGGTCTCCACAGCTTCCGCTGCTTCGGGGGTCGTCTGGTCGGACAAGGTGATCTCTCTTCGATGGATAAGGAATCAGGCCCCGGATGTCGGGGCGGGACACGTACGCGGGCGCGCACAAGGACGCAAAACTAGCACCGCACCGGCCAGTCCACGCCAGCCCATGGGCTCAGACCTGGGGCCGGCGGGCCACCAGCAGGAATTCCGGATGGTCGAGATCGGGGAGGTTGCGGGCGTACTCCCCCGGGGTCACCGACCAGAGCTGTTCGACCTCGAGGCCGGCCCGGGAGGCAAGGAGTCGGAGTTCCCTCGGGGTGAAACAGGTGGTCCAGAGATCATGCTCGGCGGCCACGCCCCCGGGGGACCGCAGCGACGTCCGTTCGTGATTGACCCCGGTCTCGGCGTCGAACGTGTCGGCGTCCTCGAGATAGCGGATCTGGAAATAGGCGGAGAAGGCCGAAACCGCC
>WLCQ01000005.1 GCA_009705225.1 Actinomycetota bacterium
CAGGCGATCATCTCCTACATCAAGAAGCAGTACAGCCTGGCCCTCGGTGATCGAACCGCCGAAGAGGTCAAGATGGCGCTCGGTTCGGCGTGGCCGCTCGAAGTTGAACTCCACGCCGAGGTACGCGGCCGTGACCTGATCACTGGGCTGCCGAAGACCATCGTGACCACAACCGAGGAGATCCGCGAAGCAATCGAGGAACCTGTCTCCGGCATCGTCGATGCCGTGAAAGTGACCCTCGACAAGACTCCTCCCGAGTTGGCCGCAGACATCATGGAGCAGGGGATCGTTCTCGCTGGCGGTGGCGCATTGCTCCATGGCCTCGCGGCTCGACTCGAGCACGAGACCGGTATGCCGATTCTGATCGCCCCGAACCCCTTGTTCTCGGTGGCCATCGGATCGGGTCAGTCACTCGAGGAGTTCGACGCGCTCAAGGGCGTGCTGTTCTCGTCGACCATCCACTGAGATCGGCGTCGTGGCTCCCCGGCGCTCGACAGGACGCTCCCGATCCACCGTGATCCTGTTGGTCCTGACCGCCATCACGTTGCTCACCCTGAGCGGTCGTGGCGTCGGCGCGCTTGATTCCACGAGGGCTGCCGTTACCTCGGCAGTTTCTCCGATTGGCGATGCCGCCCGGTGGTTGTTCGGTCCGTTCTCCGGTGCGTGGAACGCAGCCTTTGACCACGGTGACCTCGCGCGACGTAATGATGCGCTCGTGCAGGAGAACGAGCGGCTCCTGGGACAACTGACGCAAGCTTCCATCTCCACTCAGCAACTCCAAGAGTTGCTGAATCTCGTAGGAATTCCATTTCTCGGCAACACCCCCGTCGTGCACACGCGAGTAGTCAGCGGCACCATCGGGAACTTCGGTGACACCATTGAACTCGACAAGGGTGCTTCGGCTGGCGTGGTGAAGGGGATGCCCGTCATCACGGGTCAGGGTCTCATCGGGAAGGTGAAAGTGGTCGGGGAGGACCGATGCACTGTTGAGCTGATCACCGGTGGCTCATTCCGTGTCGGATTCATTGTGATAGGTACATCTGCGGTCGGCATCGCCGAGGGTGTCGGCCGACCGAGCATCCTGAGGGGTACGAACATCGACGTCGCCCAGACCGTCACCGAAGGTCAGGTCGTCGTCACCGCTGGGCTTCGCGGTAGTTCGTTCCCCCCCAATATCCCGATTGGCTCGGTGAAGTCCGTTCGCTCTGAGGAAGCCAGTCGGCAGACACTTGTTGAGATCTCGATGTTCGCGAGCACAAGAGATCTGACCTACGCCGATGTTGTGCTCTGGACTCCGGGCGGCTGAGTGGAATGAACACTTCCATTCGGTTGATGGCGCTTCTGCTGACCGCAGTGGTGCTGCAGCGGTTCCTGTTCGATCAGTTCAGAGTCGACGGTGTGGCTGCCGACGCCTTTCTCGTTCTCGCAGTCACTACTGGGATGGTCTGCGGGGCGCGACGAGGCGCAATTGTTGGATTCTTCGCTGGTTTGGTGCTCGACCTTCTGGTCGTGACTCCGTTCGGACTCGGGGCTCTGGCGTACCTTGTGGCCGGCGCCCTCGGCGGTCTCCTTGAGGGCGTCGTTGTGCACAGTGCACGCTGGATCACGATGCTGGTTGCGTTCGTCGCAAGCGCTGCTGGGGTCCTTTTCTTCGCTGTCGTGGGTTCGCTCATCGGCACGGCGGGGATGGTGGAAGGTCACCTGATAACTGTCACGCTTCTGGTCGGTGGTTCCTCGGCGGTGCTTATGCTGCCAACGCGTCGAGCCGTTCTTTGGGCGAGCGCTGACTCCGAACCTTTCCGTGCCGCCGTCCATTCATGAGCACTTTCTGCTGGACTGGTCCTCTCGCAGGCATCAAACCCTGCCAAGCCACGACCCCGGAGCAGGACTGATTGATGGACACCGCATCCCCTCACACGCGGATGAGTGTGCTCGGAGTCCTCGTCGTCGCTTGTTTCGTCGCGCTTTTCGCTCGGCTGTGGTACCTGCAGGTCATGGAATCACCAGAGCTTGTGCCTCGGGCCAGTGCTCAGTCCCAGCGGACTCTCGCCATTGAGGCGCCGCGCGGCCGGATTCTCGATGCGAAAGGGCGGGTACTGGTCGACAATCGCACCTCACTCGTGGTTTCAGTCGATAGGAACATCTTCGCCAAGATCAACGACAAGGACGCGTTCGCTTCCGATCTCGCGGAGGTGTTCACCAAATTCGGCACTCCAACCAAGACCTCCAGCGTCCAGCGGCGGATCGCTGCTTCGCAGTACGACCAACTACATCCGGTGCCGGTGGCCAGCGATGTCTCTCCCGAAGTCATGGTGTTTCTCTCCGAGCATTCCGAGGAATTCCCCGGGGTAAGCGTCAACCGAGAGACGATGCGTGTGTATCCGTACGGCATGGCAGCGGCGAATGTCCTCGGGTATGTCGGCCGTATTTCTCCGGAAGCCCTGAAGACTCTCGAGGCGGGGATTGATCCGGACACTGGAGTCGCGAAGGAGTACAACTCGGATTCCTTCATCGGTTTGGCCGGGATCGAGGCGACCTATGAGAAGGACCTCCGGGGTGTGCCCGGTGTCGAGACCATCGAGGTCGATTCGAAGAATCGTCCCGTTGGCCGCGTTGGCTATCAGGCCCCCAGACCGGGGAGTGATGTGCATCTTCATATCGACATCGAGGTGCAGAAGCGAGCAGAGCAGGCGCTCGTCGACAAGCTTGACGTGCTGCGTGGAACGCCCCAACGCGACGGCGTGATCCGAAAAGCGCCTGCCGGCTCTGTCGTCGCGCTCAGCCCGACGGATGGGGGAGTCATCGCCCTCGCCACCTATCCCACATTCGATCCGGGGGAGTTCTCGGGGGGAATCAGCCAAGAGCGCTACAACGAGCTTCTTGATCAGAATGGGGTCAGTGCGCTCGTCGATCGTTCGATCTCAGGGCAGTACGCGCCAGGCTCAACCTTCAAGCTCGTGACTGCCACGGCTGCGATCTCACGGGGCCTGATCAATGGAAACACCTACTACAACGATCAGGGTGTCTACGAAGTCGGAGACCCACCTCGTCCCTTCTCCAACGCTGGTGGTGTCAAGAACGGAGGGATTGCGCTGCCGCAAGCCCTTATCGTCTCGTCGGATGTTTACTTCTATTGGCTCGGAGACCGAATGGACGGGACAACCTTCATCCAGGATTCTGCTGAGGCATATGGGTTCGATCAGCGAACGGGAATCGATCTTCCGAACGAATCCGCCGGCTACGTCTGGACCGCTGCGGAGAAGAAGGCTCTGCACCAGAAGTACCCGAACGCATATCCCGATGGCGAGTGGTTCACCGGTGACAATGTTCAGCTCGCTGTCGGGCAGTACGTGATCACAGCGACGCCGATCCAGATCGCCCGGGCCTACGCCACCCTCGCCAATGGGGGCACCGTCTATGAGCCCCATGTGGCATGGCGCGTGCTGCGCGCTGGCTCTCTGCCCACTGATGCTGGAGGGATCCTTCGGACGATCGAACCGGTCGTGACCGGAACCATTGATCTGCCTCCGGCGGTTCGCGACCCGATCCTCGCCGGCTTCTCCGGGGTGACCACCGGCTTGGGTACGGCGACTTCGGCATTCATAGGATTCGACCAGACCAATTTCCGGATCGCCGGGAAGACCGGTACTGCTCAGGTTGACGGGAAGGCGGATACGTCGCTCTTCGCGTCATTCGCCCCGGTCGACAATCCGCGTTACGCAGTCGCCGCAGTCATGGAAGAGTCCGGGTTCGGTGCGGAGGCCTCGGGTGAAGTCGTCCGCCATGTCTACGAAATCTTGGCGGATCGGCCGCTCACGGCGGTCTCGAGTGCAACGCAGGGGACACGCGACTGATGATTCCCTCCTCGATTTCCCGGCGCTCCTCGCGGATGAGTCGACGTGACCCGACTTCGCCGCTTCGGCACCTCGACCCGGTGCTGCTCGCCTGTACCGCAGTGCTGGCCGTGATCGGCGTGGTCACTGTGTACAGCGCGACACGCGGTCCCGGCCCTGAATTCTCGAATACCTATCTCTACAAGGAAGTTCTTTTCGTCCTCATCGGTGCAGTCGTGATGTTCATCTTCACTGCCGTTGACTACCAGAAACTCCATGATTGGGCGTGGGTGTTCTACGGGGTCACCACCGTGCTGTTGGTGCTTGTGGTGTCACCGTTGGGTTCGCGCTCCAACGGGGCACAGGCGTGGTTCGCGGTTGGGCCGTTCCAGATGCAGCCAGCGGAGTTCGCCAAGATCTCCCTGATCGGTGTCCTCGCATTCATGCTGTCGGAGTTTCGGGGCGATATTGATGTGCGGCGCACGGCTGCGTTGCTCGGTATCTCGGCGATCCCGATGGCTCTGATCATGCTCCAACCCGATCTCGGACTGGTGCTCATCCTCACAGTCATCATGATGGCGATGCTTCTCATCGGCGGGATCCCGACGAGGTACATCGTGGTCCTGACCCTGGCGGGGGTTGTCGGGGTCGTCGGGGCCCTGAACTCACCCGTGATCAAGCAGTATCAGCAGGACCGGCTCACAGCATTCGCCAATCCCGATGACCGCAGCAATCCTGCGGTCTACAACATCGAGCAGAGCAAACTTGCCATAGCGAACGGGCAACTCACTGGGCAGGGCCTCTTCGAGGGTTCGCAGACCCGGCTCGGTACCGTTCCGGAGCAACAGACCGATTTCATCTTCACCGCAGTGGCTGAGCAGTTCGGATTCGTCGGTGCGGGGATCGTGTTGCTGCTCTACGCCACGATGTGTCATCGGATCCTGAGGATCGCCCGGATCGCCAAGGACCAGTTCGGAACCCTCGTCTGTGTGGGGGTGCTTGCCATGTTCCTGTTCTCGGTCTTCGAGAACGTTGGTATGGCCATGGGGATCATGCCAGTGACGGGAATTCCACTGCTTCTGCTGAGCGCCGGGGGTTCATCCACCGTCACGGCTCTCGCCGCAATTGGGCTCGTCCTGAACGTCCATATGCGGCGGTTCCGGTAGAGGACCTCTGACCGGTACGATCTGCAGGGTGAATGGACTGTGGCCCCAGATTGAACCGCTGCTGTCTCGAGTCTCGAAGCCGGCGCGCTACATCGGGATGGAGGGAGGGGCCCAACAACCCCAGCACAGCCCCGAGAAGGTTGCGTGGCTGCTTGCCTACCCAGACACCTACGAGATCGGCCTCCCGAACCAGGGCCTACAGATTCTCTACGAAATCCTCAACGAACGACCTGACGCCGTTGCCGAACGCACCTACGCCCCATGGCATGACCTCGAGGAACTCCTGCGGGAGCGAGGGATCCCGTTGTTCTCGGTGGACACGCATCGCAGCGCTGCTGAATTCGACATCTTCGGGTTCAATCTCTCGGCGGAACTGACCTATACGAATCTGCTCAATATGGTCGACCTCGCCGGAGTTCCCGTGCGTTCAGCCGATCGTGGCCCGCAGCATCCCTTGATCGCCGCCGGCGGTCACTGCACGTACAACCCTGAGCCCCTTGCCGACTTTCTCGACATCGTGGTCCTCGGCGATGGCGAGGAAGTAGTCGCCGAAATCACCGAAGTGGTGCGTGACTGGAAGGCCTCGGGTCGACTTCTTGGCGATCGTGTCGGGGTGCTGCGCTCCCTCGCTCGGGTTGAGGGCGTGTACGTGCCCGCAATGTATCGACCGGTGTATGCCGGCGCTGACTTCCTCGGCCTCGAGCCGGAGTTTTCGGACATTCCTGAACTCGTCGAGAAGCGCACGGTCGCCGACCTCGCGGATTTCCCCTATCCGAAACAGCAACTCGTCCCCCTGACCGAGGTCGTGCACGACCGCCTGAACGTCGAAGTGTTCCGCGGCTGCACCCGTGGCTGCCGATTCTGTCAGGCCGGGATGATCACACGACCAGTTCGTGAGCGTCCCGCTGCACAGGTCCGATCGATGGTCGCTGAAGGTCTCAGACGCACCGGATACGACGAGGTTTCTCTGACCTCGCTCTCGACCGCCGACTACTCGGGCATCGAAGCTCTCGTGACCGACATCGTTGATGCTGCCGGCGATGGCCCGGCGATCACGGTTGCGCTGCCGAGTCTCCGTGTTGATGCGTTCGGGGTAGGGATCGCCACGCAGCTCCAGCATGGTCGCCGGGCTGGTCTCACGTTCGCACCCGAGGCCGGCACCTGGCGGATGCGTCAGGTGATCAACAAACTGATCCGCGAAGAGGACCTCTACAGCGCTGTGGAGGCTGCGTTCTCGAACGGTTGGCGAAGGGTCAAGCTCTACTTCCTCACTGGACTTCCCACAGAGACTGACGAGGACACCCTCGGGATCGCCGAACTTGCTCGTAATTGCGTCGAGATCGGTCGCGCTCATACCCGGAACCCATCGGTCACGGTGTCAGTGGGTGGGTTCGTTCCAAAGCCGTTCACCCCGTTCCAATGGTTCGGTCAGAACACTGTCGAAGAACTCCAGCGGAAGATCAACCTGCTCAGGGATGCCACGCGTCGCATGCATGGCGTTCAGGTGAAGTGGCACGACCCCAAAGCCACGCAGGTGGAGGGAATCATGAGCCGCGGCGATCGCCGTATCGGCGACGTCATCGAGACGGTCTGGCGTAACGGTGGCACGTTCCAAGAATGGAACGAACGGTTCGAACTGCCTCTCTGGACCGAAGCCATGGCGGAGCACGGTCTAGATCCGGACTGGTACACCCACCGACACCGCACTGAGACCGAAGTCCTGCCTTGGGATCATCTCTCCGCTGGCCTTCACAAGGATTTTCTCTGGCAGGACTGGCGCGATGCGCTCGCCGAAGTTGGGCTGCCCGACTGCCGTTGGACCCCGTGTTACGACTGTGGTGCCTGCACCGGTTATTCCATCGAGCACATTGTGGCTTCGGCCACGCCGCCAGCTGGCGGATCCCAGGGAACGGGCCAGGACCTCGCCAGTACTTGGGTGCCAGTCACCATTCGCGCGGTCGGCGACGAAGTTGGTGCACGATGAGGATTCGGCTCCGCTATCGCAAACTCGGAAAGGTTCGATTCACCAGCCATCGCGACGTGGCTCGTTGTTGGGAACGAGCATTCCGCACCAGCGGGCTCCCAATCGCGATCACCGAAGGTTTCTCGCCTCGCCCGAAGATGCACTTCGGCCTGGCCCTCTCCACCAGTCATGAGTCCCTGGGGGAGTACCTCGACCTCGACCTTCTGGATCCCGAGAGTGCTGCCGTTGATATTGACGCGCTTCCCGCGATGCTCTCCGGACATCTTCCCGTAGGAATTGATATCGAAGCGGTGGCGATCATCGATCGTTCCGCTCCCTCGTTGCAGGAGGCAGTGACTTCCTGCACGTGGCATATCGAGGTTCCGGGTCTGGCCCACGCCGATCTTCTTCCAGCTGTTGAGCGTGTCGTTTCGGCGTCCACGCTCCCGATCGTCCGGGAACGCAAGGGTAAACCCGTCTCCGACGATCTCCGACCCGGGATCCTGCACCTCGAGGTGCTTGATCCCACTGCCGCCCCTGCGGATTTCGCTGGCGCGGTGCTGTACGCGGAATTGGCGACTGCGCCTCGTTCCGTGCGCCCATCGGAACTGATGGCCGTGTTCGATCCACCTCTCCTTGAGGGGCGGGTCAGAAGGATCCACCAACTGATCACCGAGAACGGCGCGACGCGAGAACCTCTCTCGCCGGGCGCGCCGCCGATGGTATTCGCGACAGCGAGTGCCATATGAGAAGGGAATTCATCCATGTCCGACACACCTGTGTCCGAACCCACTCCAGCCCGCGAGCCCGAGCAAACGCCTCCGAACGCCTCGTCATCGCAGAGCCCGAGTACTGAGCCAACCGGCAACGCAACGAACGCCCCAACCGCTGCGACCCCGCCCGATGGCGGCGATGCCGGCGTTGGCGGCGAGCACTCCCAGGGTGACAGCGCCAATCGCAATCGTCGGCGACGAGGGTCAAGGGGTGGTCGGAACCGTTCCCGACCGGCTGGGGCGCGCCCCGACGGCGAATTCGATGGCGAAGGCGGCGAAGGCGGCGAGTCGTCTGGCCCAAACGGAGCCATCGCTGACTCGCCGAATCGTGCGCCGGAACGCCCACAGGCTGGCGCTCCATCAGCAACGGCAGTCCGCCCGCAAATCGGCGATTCCAGACCAGCGCCAGTAGTTGCCGGTGGTGCAACTGCTGTTGAGCCCAGCGACTCGGGCTCCAGCGCACCGGGTGAGGGTTCGAAGAACTCCCGACGGCGCCGGGGCGGCCGTGGTCGTGGCCAGGGCAGCCAGGGTGGTCAGGGCAGCCAGGGTGGTCAGGGCAGCCAAGGCGCTCAAGGCGGTCAGGGCAGCCAAGGCGGTCAAGGCGGTCAGGGGCAGAATTCACAGAGCCAGGGTGGAGGATCCAAGGGTGGTGGTCGTTCCGGCCAGCAGCGCCAGGGTTCCTCGAACCAGCGCGGAGGTCGCTCGCAGAACCAGCGGCCGGTTGAAGCAATCCTTGGCGGCGGTGGGCCAGAACTCGACGAGGAGACGCTCGAACGGCGAAAAGGCCGTGAGCGAAACGGTCGTCCGGTCGGGCGCTATCTGATGACCGTCAGCGTCAGGCCCGAGGCCACCCAGATCGCCGTGCTCGAAGGTCGCAATCTCATCGAACACTTCGTCTCGAAGCCTGCCGATGATGTCGCTCAGATTCACGGCAACATTTACCTCGGCAAGGTTCAAAATGTGCTCCCGGGGATGGAAGCGGCATTCGTTGACATCTCCACTCCCAAGAATGCGGTGCTCTACCGCGGCGATGTGCAGTTCGACGCCGAGGAGATCGAAGGTGGGGGAGCCGCTCGTATCGAGCAGATCCTCCGGGCGAAGCAGCCGATCATCTGCCAGGTCACCAAGAACCCGATCGCCCACAAGGGAGCCCGTCTTACCCAAGAGGTTTCGCTTCCCGGGCGGTTCGTAGTGCTCATCCCCAATTCCTCGACCTATGGCATCTCGAAGCGATTGGCCGATGACGAGCGTCGGCGACTTCGATCGATCCTCGACAAGGTGAAACCTCCGCAACACGGTGTCATCGTTCGCACTGCCGCCGAGGGCGTGACCTCCGATGAGATCTCAGCCGACGTTCGCCGCTTGCTCTCGCAGTGGGAGCAGATCGAGAGTCGCGCTGCGAGCGTCCAAGCTCCAGCCCTGCTCTATCGGGAGCCTGATATGGCGCTCCGTGTCATCCGTGAGGAGTTCAACGATGACTACCGCGGAGTGATCATTGACGATCCGGTTCTCTTCGGTGAGGTCCATGACTACGTCTCGAGCATCTCGCCGGCCCTCGCTGATCGGGTCCAGTATTACGACCGATCGCTGGAGCCGCTATCGATCTTCGAACGTCATCATGTGCATGAGCAGCTTCATAAGGCGCTCGACCGCAAGGTCTGGCTCCCATCCGGTGGCTCTTTGATCATCGAACACACCGAGGCGCTCACTGTGGTCGACGTGAACACCGGCAAGAACGTCGGCTCCTCGAACCTCGAGGAGACGGTCTACCGGAACAATCTCGAGGCAGCGGTTGAAATCGCCAAGCAACTGAGGCTGCGTGACGTCGGCGGCATCATCGTCATCGACTTTATCGATATGGAGATCCGCCAGAACCGTGACGACGTGATCCGGGTGTTCCGTGACGCACTGGCCCGGGACAAGACCCGGACCCAGGTGTTCGATATCTCCGAGCTCGGACTGGTCGAGATGACCCGAAAGCGCATCGGCGAAGGGCTTCTCGAGTCCTTTGCCGCCGGCTGCCCGGACTGTGAGGGCCGTGGTGTCCGAATCGACGGCTCCTTGCTGGGCTGATGCCCAGTTTTTCCCCTATCCACTACTTCAGCTAAGGTCATTCTCCTATGTATGCCGTGATCCAAACCGGTGGTAAGCAGTATCGAGTCCAAGAAGGTGAGCGTCTCGAGGTTGAACGCCTCGGAGACGCCGATGAGGTCACCCTCACGCCAATCCTTCTTGTCGACGGCGATGCTGTTCTCGCCACGCCTGCCCAACTCTCCGGTGCCAAAGTCACCGCCCGTATCGTGGGCGAGGCAAAGGGACCGAAGGTCATCGGCTTCACCTACAAGAACAAGGCCAATGAGCGTCGTCGCTGGGGTCACCGCCAGCACTACGCCACCATTGAAATCACCGGAATCTCGAAGGGTTGAACCATGTCAAAGACTAAAGGTGGCGGCTCAACCCGCAACGGACGCGACTCAAACGCTCAGCGTCTCGGCGTGAAGCGCTTCGATGGACAGGAAGTCACTGCTGGCACGATCCTCGTGCGTCAGCGTGGCACCCGTATCCATCCAGGCGAGAACGTCGGGAAGGGCAACGACGACACACTGTTCGCCCTTACAGAAGGAACCGTGAAGTTCGGTTCCCGTAAGGGTCGCAAGCTCGTGGACATCCTTCCCGTCAGCTGAGCATTCTTTGCATTCGATCTTTCAAGGAGCGGCCCACGGGCCGCTCCTTGTTCGTTTCTGACGTCGGTTTCAGAGGCCGAATCGGCTATCGAGTCCACGGGGCAATGAGTCGGGATCCCAGTTGAGCTCGCGGACTGCGGTCACGCAGGCGAATCGGTCGGTCATGCCGGCGACGTAACCAACCGCATGATGAAGCGACGCCGCAGCACCCATAGGGGTTCGCTCGGCGGAGTCGGGAAGTAGTTGTGGTCGTTCGGCGAAATGTTCGACCAGTGCCTGCAGGACCGTGACGACATCGCGTCCCTGTCTGATGGATTCCGGTCGGAGGTAGATCTGCTCGTAGTTGGTCGATCGGAACGCTGACAACGCCTCTGCGAACTGTTGGGTCATCGCGATATGGCCTGCTGCGGCCGTGCCGTTCACCACGCCGGAGATGAAGGTGCGTATCCATGAGGATCTGGTCGACCCGCAGGCATCAGTGACGGTTCGCGGCAGCGCAGCCGGAGTGATGACTTCAGCATTGACGGCATCCTCGAAGTCGTGGCAGACGTAGGCGATACGGTCGGCCCAACTCACAACCTCTCCCTCCGGGGTGGCTGGGGCTGGACGGGACCACGAGTGGTTCCGAACGCCGTCGAGGGTCTCTGCACAGAGATTGAGTGGGGCCAGAACGACGTCGGCTCCCCAGACGGCGTGGTCGAAGCCATCAGGAAGATACGGGGCAAAGGCATCCTCACTGGCATGGCCGCCGGGGCCGTGTCCGCAATCGTGTCCGAGCGCGATCGCCTCGGTCAGCGCTTCGTTGAGGCCGAGGGCGCGGGAGATTGCGACGGCGATCTGGGCAACCTCAAGCGCGTGCGTGAGGCGAGTTCGTTGATGATCGTCGGGGAAGATGAACACCTGGGTCTTCCCGGCAAGTCGTCGGAAAGCAGTCGACGCGTGGAGGATTCGGTCGCGGTCGCGTTCGAAACAGGTTCGGAGCGGGTCTGGTTCCTCGCGAACCGCGCGATTCCCGGCACCAACGGCCTGAGTTGCTCCTGCGGTCAGGTGCTGTCGCTCATGCTCTTCACGCTGGATCCGATCGAATATCGCCGGAATTCCGACCCGCGGTCCGGAGTCTCGATGTGCGTGCGCGGTGGCGCCGGTTCCGGTGTGGGCATGCATGGTGGATGCCCACGTGCGCGCACGTTCGCTGAGTTCTTCCTCGGGGAGGTCCTCGATCGCCATGTGGAGAGTCTCTCAGGGAGGTGTGACAGCGTGCCCAAGGCGCCCTTCACGGAGCGCTGACCGCCGATGACCGAACTACCTCCTAGGCTGAGGAGCAGTGTCCGGATTCGTCGATGAATGTCAACTCAATGTCAGAGGCGGGGATGGCGGCGCTGGCTGCGTCGCGTTCCGCCGAGAGGCCCACGTCGCCAAGGGCGGACCCGATGGCGGTGATGGCGGTTCGGGCGGGAGTATCTGGCTCGTCGCCGATCGCAACGTCGCCTCGTTGCTCGCCTTCCGGGATCATCCGCACCGTCGAGCGCCCAATGGCACCCACGGGCAGGGAAAGAAGAAGCATGGCGCCGGCGGAGACGACCTGATCGTCTACGTCCCCGAGGGAACTGTTGTCCTCGATCGTGACGGTCATGTGCTGGCCGACCTTGTTACCAAGGGTGATCGCTGGCTCGCTGCAGCAGGTGGCAGGGGAGGCAAGGGCAACGCCCGCTTTCTCTCGAACCGCCGGCGGGCTCCTTCCTTCGCTGAACAAGGGGAGCTCGGTGAGGAGCAGTGGCTCAACCTCGAACTGAAGCTGATGGCCGACGTGGCCCTTGTGGGGTTCCCGAATGTCGGAAAGTCCACACTCATCTCCCGGGTTTCGGCGGCGAAGCCGAAGATCGCCGATTATCCCTTCACGACGCTCGAACCAAATCTCGGTGTGGTCCGCCTCGATGATGGCTATGAGTATGTCGTCGCCGACATTCCAGGCCTCATCGAAGGAGCGAGCGAGGGCAAGGGGCTCGGTCATCGATTCCTGCGCCATATCGAACGTGCTCGCGTGCTGGTCCTTCTCATCGATCTCGCGGGCGGGGTCACGGGGTCAACTGCAGAGGCACCTGCTGTCCAGGCGCAGGTGCTGCTTGACGAACTTGCGGCCTACGAGCCGGATCTTCTCGATCGCCCTCGCATGATCATCGGGTCCCGTTCTGATCTCGCCTCTGAACCCGACCAGTCGACTGACGGCGACACCTCGTTCACGACCGAAGATGGTCTGACGCTCGACCTACGCATCTCAGCTGTCACCGGGGCTGGTCTGCCCCGACTGACCGGTCTGATGGCAGACCTCGTACGCGAGGCGCGATCCTTCGAGCCTGAGCCGGAAGGCTTCATCGTCCATCGACCGATCGCAGAGGGATTCAGGATCGAACGCGAGGACGATGGGAGCTATCGAGTCGTCGGGCGTCAGGCCGAGCGTGCGGTTGCTCTCTCGGATCTCACGAATCTGGAAGCACTCGATTTCGCCCATGGTCGTCTCAAGAAACTCGGGGTCGACAAGGCCCTCGCCAGGGCCGGGGCCCAAGAGGGCGACATCGTCAGGATCGGCGGGCTCAACTTCCAATACGAGGAGGACTGACGGTGATCATCGTGGCCAAGATCGGCACTTCGTCCCTCACTGACGATTCCGGGATCATTCGTCACGATGCAATCTCGAAACTTTGCGCCGAGGTTGCCGAACTGCATTCGCAGGGTCACTCCGTGGTCATTGTCACCTCCGGCGCCATCGGAGCTGGTCTCCCAGCGCTCGGTCTCGGCGGCGAGAACCGTCCGAAAGATGCCGTCACACTCCAGGCTCTTTCGGCGGTCGGTCAGAGTCGGCTCATGGGGGTGTACGACTCGGAGCTTTCCACCCACGGCCTCGTGCCCGGGCAGGTCCTGATGGCCCCGTTGGATTTCATTGAACGACGTCAGTATCTGCAGGCTCGCGGCACGCTCAACCGGTTGCTCGAGCTCGGAGTGGTTCCGGTGGTGAACGAGAACGACGCCATTGCCGACGACGAGATCCGATTCGGCGATAACGATCGCATCTCAGCGCTTGTTGCACAGCTCATCGGGGCTGACCTGCTCGTTCTGCTCACCGACACGCAAGGTCTGCTATCGGCCGATCCCCGCCTCGATCCCAATGCGACACTCATCGAAGAGATCGTCGAGTTCGACAAGGAGATCGAGGCAGCGGCTGGAGGTCCCGGCACCGCCGGCGGAAGCGGTGGGATGGCATCCAAACTGGCGGCGGCCAAGATCGCAGCCTGGTCCGGTATACGAACGGTGATCGCTTCCGCATCGCGTCCCAACGTGTTGCGTGAGGCTGTGGCAGGAGTTGCTGGCGTCGGCACCATCGTCGCCCCCCATGATCGCCAGATCCCGGCGAGAAAGCTCTGGATCGCATTTGCAGTCCGATCCTCGGGGACACTGATCGTCGATGATGGCGCCCGCCGAGCCCTCGAGCGTGGTGGTGTTTCGCTTCTTGCCGCCGGATTGATCTCATCGTCAGGGGATTTTCTTGCCGATGACGCCGTTGAGATCGCTGATCAGTCAGGCGAGGTCTTCGGCAAGGGTCTCGTCCGGGTCGGGTGTGATGATCTCCCACATGCGAGTTCCGTTGTCGTGGTCCACGCCGACGATCTCGTCATCCTCGGCTGACTCGATTCCACGCCTCGCGGCGAGGTCGGCGAGATCCCCCGGCGAAATGCGTCCTCATCGCCGCCGTAGCCGGGCCATCACCAATTGTGTTTCCTCGGATCGCAGAGCGATGAGGCAAACCACATAGGAAGCCATCCCAGCGCCGCCGACCAAGAGAAGTTGTGTCAGCGCGTTGACGCGAAGCAGGTGGTTGCCGATCACCATCACCACGGTCATCGCTGCTGCGGCAAGGATCTGGCGCGAGAGAGCACGCAATGTTCTTGCCTCGAGGATGGTTCCGATTCGCCGCTGAAGTACGACAAGCGCGACGACCCCGAACAGCGCGTAGGCGATCGTGAATGATGCCGCGAGACCCACGACACCGAACCTGTCCAGCAGGAGGAGTGCGAAAACGAGGTTCGCAATGTTCTCGCCAAGATTGATGATGAACGGAGTGCGGGTATCGCGCAACGCATAGAAACCGCGCATCGCGTAGAGGTAGACCGAGAACATCGGAAGTCCCACAGCGAACGCCATAAGGGTCCTTGCGGTCAGGTCGCCCGACGCGAGGTCGAAGCTTCCGTGCTCGAGTACGAGAGCGACGATCGGATGAGCCAGAGCCACCAGACCGATCGTCAGTGGGAAAATGACGACCGGCAGCAGTCGGAAGCCGGCGGCGAACCGATCGCGCAGTTCGTCGAGTTCCCCTCTGGCCCATGCTGCGGCCATCTCAGGTGTGTACGCAGTCATCACTGAAACGGTCCAGAGCCCATACGGGAGTTGGAAGAAGATGTAGGCGTATGCGTACTCGGTGACCCCTTCGATCCCGTTCGCGAGGGTCTGGATGACGATGTATGCAATGAGATTGCTGATCACGTAGCCGAGCGTCCAACCGGACAGACGTCCGATCTCGCGCACGGCCGGGTGCCTGGGTTGGAATCTCCAGCGCAGAGAGATCCCGGCAGCGCGAATTGCCGGCCACAGCACCGCGGTCATGGCGGTAATGCCAAGCGTTGTGCCGAGCCCTATGTACAGGAGCAGGAGATTGTCGTGGGCGACCTGCTCGAAGGTCGGTGCCGATCCACCCGCCACTCGGGGAAGGGCGAGGAACACGAGGATCACAATGAGGTTGTTGAGAACCGGAGCGAAAGCCGGAACGGCGAATGAGCGACGGGCGTTGAGGAGCGCCGTACCCAGACTCGAAAGTCCGTAGAAGAGCACTTGTGGCAGGAAGAGGATCAGAAGAGGAACTGCGACGGTCGCCTGTGCGTCAGCCTGAGCCTCACTGCTGTTGAGGTTGAAGATTGCGATGATCAATGGTGCACACGCAATCGCGAGCACAGTTGCCGCAAGCAACACAACGAAAATCACCGTGGCGACGGCGTTGATTGCGTCGTCATCTCGGTCTATGTGCTCGACGATGACTGGTACCAACGTCGCCGAAAGGATTCCTCCTAGGACGAGGTCGTAGAGCAGGTTCGGCGTGTTGTTGGCGAGGTTGTAGGACTCCGCCAGCGCTGTCGCTCCAATCGCATAGGCGATGACCGCGACCCGAATGAATCCCGTGATCCGGCTGAGTCCCGTGCCGAGGGCGACGACCGAACTCGATCGCAGCAGCTGGCGATCGCTCCTCGGCACAGCCGGCTCTTCGGCGGGTCGGCTCATCACTTCAACCGTAGTTCGGGAAGTATCTGGGAAAGGGCGTCAACGGACAGTGCCGACCAGGACTGTCGCCCGATTATCGTCAGTCCCGTGACCGCTACCTCTTCAAACGCCGAATCCACACCTATGGCTGTGTCCGGGCCCCTCGACCAGCAGATGGCTGTGCTCGGACGCCGAGCGAAGTCTGCCTCCCGGGTTCTCGCCGGAGCGTCGTCAGACCTCAAGGACCGCGCGCTTCTTCAAGCGGCCGACGCTCTGGTTGCCCGCTCTTCGGAAATTCTTGCCGCGAATGCTCAGGACGTTCTCGCGGCTGAAGAAGATGGAGTCGCCCCCACCGTCATCGACCGTCTCCGGCTCACGCCAGCTCGCGTCGAGTCAATGGCTGCAGGTCTTCGTCAGGTGGCCGGACTCCCTGATCCGGTCGGAGAGGTTCTCGATGGCTGGGTTCGCCCCAACGGCCTGCGAATCTCGCGAGTTCGCGTTCCCCTTGGGGTTGTCGCAATCATCTACGAGAACCGACCGAACGTCACCTCTGACGCGGCGGGGCTCTGCCTGAAGTCGGGCAACGCCGCTTTCCTGCGGGGTTCGTCTGGGGCGATCCGTTCCAACATCGTCATCGCCACGGTGCTTCGAGACGCCATCGAGGCCGCCGGTCTGCCGGCTGATTCGATCATCCTCGTCGAGGACACGAGTCGAGAAGCCGCTGTTGCGTTCATGCGACAGCGAGACACCGTCGACTGCCTCATTCCACGCGGTGGCCCCTCGCTCATCCAGTCGATCCTCGAGAACGCAACGGTGCCCTATGTGATCGATGGTGACGGGAATTGTCATGTGTATGTCGACGCCGATGCCGACCTCGACATGGCGCTCAGGGTCATTGTGAACGCGAAGACACAGCGCCCCTCGGTCTGCAATGCGGCCGAGACCCTTCTGGTTCATCGCGCCGTCGCATCGGAGTTCCTTCCGATGGCCGCGTTGGCTCTTGAAGGAGTCGAGCTGATTGCCGACCCGGTCGCGGCTGGATATCTGCCTGAATCCACCCCAGCCGATGAACTCGCCTGGTCCACTGAATTCCTCGATCTTCGTCTTGCCGTGAAGGTGGTCGATGATCTCGATGCAGCGATCGACCACATCGCCACCTACGGATCGGGTCACTCGGAAGCAATCATCACCAGTTCACTCCGAACCGCCGATCGGTTCACCGCGGAGGTCGACGCAGCGGCAGTTGTCGTGAACGCCTCGACCAGATTCGTCGACGGCGAGGAGTTCGGTTTCGGCGCTGAGATCGGTATCTCGACCCAGAAACTCCATGCGCGCGGCCCGATGGGACTGCGGGAACTGACCTGTGTGAAGTTCATCGTGCGGGGCGATGGACAGGTTCGAGGCTGACGACAGCCTCGACACGTCCGCCTTCCGAGCACAGGAATCGGACCGACAGCCCTCCGACCGATAAGTTCCACAGGATGGATTCTCGATTCGATTCCCCCGATGCCGTCCGCTCCAGACTTCGCGAAGTCGACTACCTGTCCGACGATGCGATCGCCGGAGTCGTGTTCCTTGCCGATCGGCTCGGGAAGCCGATCCTCGTCGAGGGTCCGGCTGGAACGGGCAAGACCCAGCTGGCCAAGTCCGTGGCCGAGATCCTCGGAGCGAGGCTCATTCGTCTCCAGTGCTACGAGGGTCTTGACGAGTCAAAGGCACTGTACGAATGGAACTACAAGAAGCAGCTCCTGCGCATCCAGGCTGAGCGGAACAATGAATCCACATGGGAGGACATCGAGACCGACATCTTCTCCGACGAGTTCCTTCTCACCCGTCCGCTGCTCGAGGCCATCCGCTCAGATGACCCGGTCGTGCTGCTGATCGACGAGGTTGATCGCGTCGAGATCGAAACCGAAGCACTTCTTCTCGAGATCCTCTCGGACTATCAGGTCTCCATCCCCGAACTCGGAACCATCACCGCCAAGCAGATCCCGATGGTGTTCCTCACGTCGAACAACACCCGCGAGCTGTCCGAAGCACTCAAGCGTCGGTGCCTGTTCCTGCATATCGATTATCCCGATATGGAACGGGAGAAGGAGATCGTCCTTACGAGGGTCCCCGAGATCACCGACAATCTTGCCGATCAGGTCACCCGAATCGTTCGGTCGATTCGCCAGATGGAACTCAAGAAGTCTCCGTCTGTTTCTGAGACCATCGATTGGGCGAGAACTTTGCTCATGCTCGGTGTCGAGTCGATTACCGAAGCTGATGCAATCGACACACTCAATATCCTGCTCAAGTACCAGAGCGATATCACCCGAGCCACCAAAGAACTCTCGGCCGACACCACGCAGCGCCGTCCCGGCGTTCCGCGTACCTCCTGATCGAACCGAATTCCGATCGACGGGATCCCATGACCATCGCCGAACCATCGCAGTCGTCAATGCTCGACCTGCTCACCGGCTTCATCGTTGAGTTGCGCGCGGCCGGATTGCCGGTGAGCCTCAGCGAGAATCTCGACGCGATGAACGCGATCACCCACATTCCGATTGAGGACCGCAACGCGTTCAAGTACGCATTGGCTGCCACGCTCGTGAAGAACAACGCGCACTGGCGAGCCTTCGAAACTGTGTTCGAGGTGTACTTCTCCCTGAGGGGTCCTGCCTATTCCCTCGGCGGAGGTGATGAACCGCTCGACCTCGCCGACGACGACACTGCCGCGAACCCAGAGGCTGCGGGGGCCGGTTCCGGAGGCGGCGGGGGAGAGGCGTTGACCCCTGAGCAGATGGCGGAGATGCTCTTCAAAGCACTTCAGCAGGGCGACGACGCCATGCTCCGGGCGCTCGCCCGTCAGGCGGTCACCCGCTATGCCGGTATGGAGCCCGGTCGACCTGTGGGTGGCACCTACTACCTCTACCGCACGCTCAGGAATCTCGATCTCGACAACGTGCTCGAGAAACTGATGTCCGAAGCTAAGGACCAGGCGCCAGCACCCCTCACCCCGCTCGAGGAGCGTCTCGAACAAGATGAGTTCCAGTCTCGGGTCGACAAACTCAAGCAGGAGATCGAATCAGAGATCCGCCGCCGGCTCGTTGCGGATCGCGGAGTGGAAGCAATGGCGAAGACCTTGCGTAAGCCGCTCCCCGAGGATGTCGACTTCATGCACGCGAGCCGTGATGAGCTCATGGGCCTTCGGAAGGCGATCTACCCACTGACGCGAAAGCTCGCCGTTCGGCTCGCCCGAAAGCGTCGCCATGGCCGCAAGGGTCCGCTGGATTTTCGCAACACTGTGCGTCATTCGCTGAGTTACGGCGGTGTCCCCGCCGATCCGAAGTTTCGCTATCCGCGCCCCGCAAAGCCAGAGATCTTCGTGATCGCAGATATTTCCGGCTCGGTGGCTGCGTTCGCGCGGTTCACACTCCAGTTGGTCCACGCTATCTCGGGGCAGTTCTCCCGGGTTCGCTCGTTCGTGTTCATCGATGGCATTGATGAGGTCACTCGATTCTTCGAGGGAGTTGAGGACATCAGTCACGCGATCCATCGAGTGAATACCGAGGCCGACGTCGTCTGGGTTGATGGGCATTCCGACTACGGCCACGCGTTCGAGGTGTTCTGGGAGAAGTACGGCCGCGAGATAAGTCCGAAGACCACGGTCCTGATCCTCGGCGATGCTCGCAACAACTATCACTCGTCACAGGCTTGGGTGATCAAGGAGATACGCAAGAAGGCGCGCCACGTCTACTGGTTGAACCCAGAGCCCAAGGCCTATTGGGATACCGGCGATTCAATCGTTGGTGAATACGGCGCCCATTGTGACGGAACCTATGAATGTCGCAATCTCAGGCAACTCGAGAAGTTCGTCGAGGTCCTCGAGTAACGAGCCCGCTCAGGGCTGTTGGAGCAGTTCAGCAACCCTGAACGCCAGGTCGAGAGACTGACGGCCGTTGAGCCTCGGATCGCACATGGTCTCGTAGCGAGTGCCGAGGTCGGCGTCGAGGATCTCCTCGGCCCCACCCAGGCATTCAGTGACGTTGTCGCCGGTGAGCTCGATATGGACTCCACCCGGCCAGGTTCCTACCTCGCGGTGGGCCCTGAAGAAGCCAGCGATTTCAGCCAGAACAGCATCGAAATGACGGGTCTTGCGACCGCTTGGAGCGGTGAAGGTGTTTCCGTGCATCGGGTCACAGGTCCACGCCACCGGGTGTCCGGCTTCTTTCACTGCTCGCAGTAGTGGAGGAAGTGTGCTGGCGATGTTCTCGGCGCCCATTCGTGTGATGAGGGTCAGCCGTCCCGGGATGCGATCGGGGTTGAGGGCCTCGCAGAGGGCGAGAACTTCGTCAGTCGTCACTGACGGTCCCACCTTGCAGCCCAAGGGGTTCCCGACGCCGGACAGGAAATGAACATGGGCGCCGTCGAGTTGGCGGGTTCGTTCACCGATCCAGAGCATGTGGGCCGAACAGTCGTACCAGTCGCCGGTGAGAGAATCTTGTCGGGTGAGCGCCTCCTCGTATCCGAGGATGAGCGCCTCGTGGCTGGTGGCTACGTCGACGGTATGGAGTTGGGGTGTTGACTCGGTATCGATACCGCAGGCGGCCATAAAGCGCAGCGTGCGATCGATTCCGGCGGCGACCTCCTCGTATCGTTGGCCCTCGGCACTGGAGGCGACGAACTCTTGGTTCCACGCATGGACTCGCGAAAGATCACCGAAGCCACCTTTGGCGAAGGCCCGAACAAGATTGAGGGTGGACGCTGACTGGTGGTAAGCGGTGAGGAGTCGCTGCGGATCGGCGCGTCGGGCGCCAGCGTCGAAGGCGATGTCGTTGACCATGTGGCCACGGAACGAGGGCAGGGTGACCCCGTCGATCGTCTCGTCGTCGGCCGAGCGGGGCTTGGCGAACTGCCCCGCGATACGCCCGACCTTCACGACCGGAACGCCAGACGAGTACATGAGCACTACAGCCATCTGCAGGATGACCTTGAGCTTGTCTCGGATGGAGTCGGCGGAGAACGAGTCGAAGGACTCGGCACAGTCGCCTGCTTGCAGCAGGAATGCTCTGCCGCCGGCAACTCGGGCGAGATCGGCAGTGAGTTTGCGCGCTTCGCCCGCGAAAACCAGTGGCGGCAACGTACTGAGAACGCCTACGGCTGCATCCAGTTCAACTGGATCGGCCCACGCCGGCTGTTGGACGACAGGGAACTGACGCCATGAAGTGGGGGACCATTGAGGGTTCACGAGTGTCTACGTTGTCCGATTCCGGGGTCCCGGCGCAAAGCGGTTACCGAGGGTTCGAGCCTCAGAGGGCGTCGATGGGCTCTCCGGCGTGTTCTTTGACCGTGGTGACCGCACGTTTGACGAGGCGTCGAGCCGCTTCGGCGGTGACGCCAAGTTCGTCGCCGACCTCCCGATAGGAACGACGCTGACCGTCGGCGAGGCCGAACCTTGCCTCGACGGCAAAACGAGCCCGGGCGTCAAGCACCGAGAGAAGATCCGTGATCATCTGCTCATCGATACGGTCCATGACGATCTGTTCCGGCCCAGGCAGCGAATCGGGAATGAGATCGATGAGTTGGTTCGAGTCATCTTCACCGATCGTGCGGTCGAGCGAGGTTGGAGTGGTCAGACGGTGGAGCGTCGCGTGCTCTGCATCGAGTTCATCGCCGTTGCCGCTGACCTGACGCAGTGCAGCTCTGAGGCTCGCTGAACGGTCGCCCGGAAGGCGAACCAGACTGGCCTTCTGGTCGAGTGCGCGACCGATGGCCTGCCTGATCCAGAAGGTGGCGTAGGTGGAGAACTTGAAGCCCTTGCGCCAGTCGAACTTGTCGACTGCATGTTCGAGACCGATGTTCCCTTCCTGGACAAGATCGAGCAGTTCCATGCCCGGAGGAAGCGGATAGCGACGGGCGACGCTCACCACGAGTCGGAGATTGGCGCGAATGAACCGATCCTTCGCTGTGGCCGCTGCTCGGGCAGCTCGCTTCAGTTCGGCGGTGCGCTCGCCGTTCTCGATGCGCGCCGAGGCTTCAACTCCCTTTTCGATGATCTGGGCGAGCTCGCGCTCCTCAAGGGCGGTGAGGAGCGGCACAAGGCCTATCTCATTGAGGTACTGGCCAACTGAATCACTCATGACACATCTCTCCATCCAGTCCCGTGGACCGGCGTCTTCGGTGGTGCATGCCTCGGAGCCCGGATGGGACCGACCCATGAATCACAACCGTGTAACCGCACGAAGTGCTGAGATTGTTCCCGTTGGGGTGGGTGACTTCCGTCACGGATAGAGGTTGTGCGCCTGCCGCTCTCTGGTCAGCGTTGACAACCTCGTGATTTCGAGGACTCTCGTCAGAGGAGATCGGCGGAGGCGAGAAACGTAGTGTAGGAGTATGAGCGGCCTCGTCACCCGGATTGGTTTGCTCGGGGGCACATTTGACCCTCCCCATATCGGCCACATCAGGATCGCCCAAGAGGCCCGTTCGGCACTTGGACTCGATGAGGTGTTGCTGGTTGTGGCGAACCAGCCCTGGCAGAAGGTCGGTTCCCGGTCGATCACGAGTGCAGAGCATCGTTTGGCGATGGTGTGCGCTGCGACTGAAGGGATCGAGGGGGTTCATGCCTCCTCGATCGAGATTGATCGCGGGGGCGATTCATACACGATCGATACGCTCGAGGAGCTCAGCGCTCGGAATGACGGCGCTGAACTGTTCCTCATCGTCGGGGCCGATGCCGCTGCGGGACTTGAAACCTGGCGGCGATTCGTTGACCTCGCCCAGTACGCAGACCTGGTCGTCGTGAATCGCTCCGGAACTTCACGCGACATCGACACCAGTACCTGGCCCGATCGATGGAGGGACGGTACCGGAGTACGCCATCTCGAAATCGAGCCACTACAAGTCTCCTCCAGTGCGCTGCGCCGCGGGGTCTCGACAGGACTGGTTCCACCCGGATTCATGAGCGATTCGGTACTGGCGTACGTCCGAGAGCACCACCTGTACGATGGTGACAGCCATGAGTGATGCCAATCCCCCCACAGATCCTCCTACTGACGAACCAAAGATCGAATTGCTGGACGATCCCATCGCAGCGCTGCTTGCCGACCTCTGGACTGAACCGAAGATCCGGATGCCCGAGGTCGTCGCTGAGGAGAGTGTCGAGGAGGCTGAGGTTGAATCGCTGCCGCCAGAGGCACCGGCTGGCGTGCTCGAGGCGATCTCCCATTACTCGCGACGCGGATTTCTGATCGCACTTGCAATCCTCGTAGGCCTCGGACTTGCTCTCGTCGTTTTCGGGGCGCGGGTGATCCTCGAAAGCAGCGACGGAAGGATGCTGTCCGCCGAGTCCGATACGACGAAGCCCGGATTCGAAGCGATCGTCGAAAAGACGCCGACAGCCCTCGTCATGGCCACCACTGAGGATGGTCAACTCGATTCCGTCACGCTCTTGTCGCTCACTTCCGAGTCTGAAGGCGGGATCATGAGCATCCCGGTTCAGACCAACGTCTATATCGCCCCAACTCCCGGGGTGATTCTGCCGATCACCCTGCAGGCGCTCTACGCGGCGAATGGCGCGGCCACAGCGACTGCCGCTCTTGGTGAGCTTCTGAATCTGAATTTCACCGACACCGTGATCGTGAAGTCCTCGGAATGGCAGAGTCTGGTATCGCCAGTGTCTGCGCTCGCCGTCAGCAATCCCTCCGCTGTCGTCGTCGCTGGTGAAGAGGTCTTTGCCAAGGGTTCGATCCAGCTCCCAGCGGAAAACGTGTGGTCGTATCTGTCAACTCGATCCGATGGGGGGTCGGAATTGGATCGTGCCTCGCGACAGCAGGCTTTCTGGCGTTCGTGGTTGGCGGCGATCGGTACCGCCGGTGGTTCGAGTGCACTGCAGGTCCCGACCTCGAGTGGCTTCGGTCGCTACCTCAGGAATCTTGCCGGAGATCAACTCACCGTCGAGACGCTTCCAGTCACCGAACTTCCGGCTACGGAGGAAGTTCCTTTGCAATTTCGATTGGCGCCTGGACTCACTGGTCCTTCCGTGATCGCAGCGATCGTTCCTTTCCCTGATGGAGCGCCCGGTCGTCGTCCGAGGCTCAAGGTGCTTGATGGAACAGGCGAACTCGCGAACGCTGAAGGTCCGGCTGTACTGCTGGCTGCCGGCGGGGGTCAGGTCGACATCATCGGCAACGCGGCCGAGTTCGGCGTCGAATCCACAGAGATCACCTACTTCGACCCGGCACAACTCGAAGCGGCAAATCGCATGCGCTCGGTGCTGGGAGTCGGCGACGTCGTTGAAAGTCGTCAGACGAATTCCGCTCTTGACCTCACCGTCACCATCGGTGCCGACTATCAGTCAAGATCCACAACTACCTCTCTAGGAGGCCCCGGTGCCTGAAACGATCCCGAGCGAACAAACGAGTCTCTCGTGGGTCGTGGAAGCAGCAAGAGCGGCGGCAGCCAAGACCGATGAATCCACTGTCGTCCTCGATGTGGGCGAGGTGCTTTCGATCACGGGCTGGTTCGTGGTCACCGGAGGTACCAACACCCGTCAGGTGCGAACCATCGCGGAAACCGTCGAGGAAGCCGTAGCTGCGATCGGCGGGCCAAAGCCGCTGCGAATTGAGGGCTTGGATTCCTCCCAATGGATTCTCATGGACTACGGAGACTTCATCGTCCATGTATTCCTTGATGAGACCCGAGCCTTCTATGACCTCGAACGGCTCTGGCGCGATGTGCCGGTCGTGGACTGGACCTGACAAACCTTGCGGTAGGTCTTCATCGGAGCAGAATTCGGTTGGGTCGAAGATTCCGACCAAAACACCGTGGATCTGCGTGCTGAATGACTGCGAGCGAAAACTCCGCTCGGTACGCCTTTGTGGAGCTAAGGAGAATCGAACTCCTGGCCTCTTCCATGCCATGGAAGCGCTCTACCAACTGAGCTATAGCCCCTTGAGGAAGGCGAACATTACCGTCGACGAGGCTGTTCGCAAAATCGTCCCTCCGCGACGTTCCGAGGCGTTGCTTGTGGACGTAGGCGCTGCGTTGACAGAGTCCTCGTCGAACAGGTGCACACAAGCGGTGGCCTACGATCATCGCTATGGCTGACGTGTACGACCCCCAAGCGATCGAGCAGAAGTGGCAGTCGCTTTGGGAGAGCGAAGGCACCTATCACGTCGACAATGAAGACCCTCGTCCCCACTGGTACACGCTGTGCATGTACCCGTATCCGAGCGGCTCCGCTCACATGGGCCACGTACGTAACTACACCTTTGGCGACGTCATTGTTCGTTATCGCACGATGAACGGGTACGCAGTGCTGTCGCCGATGGGCTTCGACAGCTTCGGTCTGCCCGCAGAGAACGCTGCGATCAAGACCGGCCGTCACCCCCGGGAGTTCACCGATGAGAGGATCGTCCAACTACGCAGCTCAATCCTTCGCATCGGGGCGGTCTACGACTGGCGGCGTCAGGTCACGAGTCATAGTCCCGAGTATCAGCGATGGACCCAGTGGATATTCCTGAAGTTCCTTGAAGCAGGTCTCGCCTACAGACGAAACGCCCCCGTGAACTGGTGTCCAGGCTGTCAGACCGTGCTCGCCAATGAACAAGTTCTTGCCGATGGAAGCTGCGAGCGATCCGGGGATCTCGTTGAAAAACGTGATCTCAATCAGTGGTTCCTGAAGATCACCGACTATGCCCAGCAACTCCTCGATGACCTCGAAGGACTCGATTGGCCCGAGCGGGTCAAGACCATGCAGCGCAACTGGATCGGTCGCTCCGAGGGGGCAGAGTTCTCGATGGACTTCACCGACGAGTCCGGGAACGCGGTTGAAGCGGCGCCTTCTCTGCAGGTGTTCACGACCCGGCCCGACACAGCGTTTGGGATGACCTACGCGGTCATGGCTCCGGAGCATCCGCTCGTGGCCGCCATCGTGTCTGATGGCCAGCGACAGGCAGTGGATGCGTTCATCGCTCGTGCACGGCAGTCGAGCGATGTGGAGCGCATGTCCTCAGAGGGTTCGCTCGACAAGCGTGGTGTCTTCACCGGCGCTCACGTCCGTAATCCTTTCACCGGCCGGCCTGTCCCGGTGTATCTCGCCGACTATGTGCTAATGGGCTACGGCACCGGTGCGATTATGGCGGTGCCTGCCGAGGATCAACGTGACTGGGATTTCGCACAGGCTCATGGGCTGCCGATCATCCGCACGATCGCACCACCTGAAGGCTTCGACGGTGAGGCGTATACCGGCGAAGGCGTTCATGTGAACAGTGATTGGCTCGACGGGTTGGCAAAGGCTGAGGCAATCGAAGCAGCGATCGCTTTCCTCGAACGAGGGGGCATCGGCGAGGGTCGCGTCAATTTTCGTCTTCGCGACTGGTTGGTGAGTCGTCAGAGGTTCTGGGGCTGTCCGATTCCGGTCGTGCATTGCGCTGAATGCGGCGTTGTTCCTGTTCCGGTCGAACAGCTTCCGGTTCTGGCTCCCGATGATGTTGAGTTCCTACCCACCGGCGAGTCGCCGCTTCGAGCTCACGAAGGCTTCCTGAACACCATGTGTCCTGCATGTGGGGCTCCGGCGCAGCGCGAAACCGACACCATGGACACATTCGTCGATTCCTCGTGGTACTTCCTCCGGTTCACCGAGCCGTGGAACGACGAAGCGCCGTTCTCCGCCGCATCGGCAAAAGCGTGGATGCCGGTGGATCAGTACATTGGCGGCGTCGAACATGCGATCCTGCACCTGATGTACGCCAGGTTCTTCACCAAGGCGCTTTCTGATCTGGGAGTGGCGCCGCCCGAACTCCGGGAGCCCTTCACCAGACTCTTCACCCAGGGCATGATTCGTCTCGGTGGCGACAAGATGTCCAAGTCAAAGGGCAATCTCGTGGCGCCAGAAGAGATTCTCGACAAGCAGGGAGCCGACGCACTTCGTCTCGCTCACATGTTCGTCGGCCCGCCGCAGGACGACGTGGACTGGGAGGGCGTCGGCATCGACGGTTGTGCTCGGTTCCTCCAACGAGTGTGGAGGCTGGCACAAGGAGAGGTCGGATCGCTGGCCGTCGAGCGCGAGCGAAGCCCGTTCGATCTCGAGATGCTGCGCTCCTGCCATCGGCTGATTGTGAAGGTGGACGAAGACTTCGAACGCTGGTCCTACAACACAGCCGTGGCATCGTTCATGGAGTTCACCAACGAGCTCTACAGGTACGTGCAGTCAGCGCATGGACCGGAATCAACCACACTTTCGGAGTGCGTCGACATTCTGCTGCTGCTCATGGCGCCGATGGCTCCACATATGACCGCCGAACTTTGGGAGACGCGAAGGGGTGGACATATCCATCTCCAACCCTGGCCGGTGGCAGAGCCATCGCTCCTTGTCGTCGACACGGTGACGCTCGTGATCCAGGTCAACGGGAAGGTTCGGGACAGAGTCGAGGTCGACGCCGCCATCACTGAGGATCAGGCCCGTGAACTCGCGCTGGGAAGCGAGAAGGTCCAGTCGTTCCTGAACGGTGCGGAGATCCGCAAGGTGATCTCCCGGCCGCCCACGCTGGTCAATCTGGTGATCTGAGGTTCCAGATCAGTCCTGTTCGCGCAGGAACTGTTCGAGCTCGGCTGCGAGATCATCGCCGCTCGGCAGGGGAGCCGACGGGGTCGTGTCGATGATTGCGTCGACCTGCTCCTCCAATTGTCGAACCATAGCCACGTGTTCCTCGCTGTTCGACACAAGTCCATCGAGACGGTTCCGGGTGGACCGTGCATCCTCGACGAGCGAACCGAGGGGGAACTGGAGTCCGGCGATCGAGCGGAGTCCTTCGATGAGAGCGAATGCTCCCTCGGGGTAGGGCATTCCGGCTGCGTAGTGCGGAATCTGAGCCCAGAGGCCGGTGGCGGGAAGGCCCTCGTCGCCGCAGCAGCGCTCTATCGCAGCATGGACTCCGGCAGGGACGTCGATCCGGCCCTGGATGTTGCCGATGCGTGTTGCGAGGTCAACAGTGGTTGCGGTGGAGACGAGCCGGGTGGCCCGTGTGTGAGGCACCGGGGCTGGGTACGCCCCGAGGCCGAAGACCGTGGAGACGCCGAACTGGTGGGCGAGATCGACAACGGCTGAAGAGAATGCCCGCCAGCGATGATCGGGTTCGACGCCGACGAGAAAAAGCACTTCGTTGCCAACCCGGTCGACGGCGGCTCGCAGTTCGATCGATGGCCAGGTCAGCCCGGTGTTGATGCCATCGAGGAGATGCATCGTTGGCCGCCGGGACCGGTGGTCGAGCAGCGAATCGGTATCGAAAACTGCGAGGGTCACGGTGTCGAGATCCTCGAGCATGGTCCCGAGGGCATTCGCCGAAGCGAATCCGGCGTCGATCCAACCGTCGAGACCCAGTATGAGTGAGGGCGAGTCGAGCTCGGGGGACTCGAGAAGCTCGTACAGCTCAGCCATGACGTGATCCGATCTTTCCCTGGAGTGCGGCCATTCCAGCTTCTCCGAGCGCTGCGACCTGTGAGGTGAACGGGTCGTCGTCGGTCGCGGCTGTGCCCATGGCCCCAGCTCGGTAACGCACCAGCACGCCCTGAAGGATGCACGCGAGTTTCCAGTACCCGAGGGCGACGTAGTACCCGATATCCGAAAGATCGCGGCCGGTGCGAGCGGCGTACATCGTGAGGAGTTCCTGACGCGAGGAGAAGCCCTCGACCGTCGAGCCCTGGGGGAGACCGATGGAGACCGCATCGTCCGCCTCTGTCCAGTACACGAGCATGAGACCCACGTCGGCGAGTGGGTCGCCGAGGGTGCAGAGCTCCCAATCGAGCACGGCTGCGATCGAGCCGTCGGGGTTGAGGATGCAGTTGTCGAGTCGGTAATCACCATGAACGATGGTTGCCGGTCCTTGCGTGGGAACCGAAGAGATGAGTCGAGCGTGGAGTTCCTCAATGACCGGAACTTCGGAGTCCTTTGTGGCCTCCCACTGCTTATGCCAGCGTGCAAGTTGCCGTTCGACGTAGGACTCCCGCCGACCGAGATCGCTTAGACCAACCGCGTCGATATCGACCTCGTGGATCGATCCGAGCACATTGATCAGATTCTCTCCGGCAGCTTGGCGGCCTGCCGTCGGCATCGATGTCGCTGCGGCAACATCACGGGCGATGATGCCGTCGACATTCTCCATGACGTAGAAGGGGGCGCCGTTGACTGAGAGGTCATCGCAGAATCCAACGAGCGGTGCGACCGGGACGGCAGTGGGTGCAAGCGCCGAGATGATCCGGTGCTCCCTTCCCATGTCGTGTGCCGTGGCGAGCACGTGTCCGAGCGGCGGTCGACGAAGCACCCAGCGCCCTCCTGCGGCGTCCTCGAGTCGATAGGTGAGGTTGGAGAGTCCACCGGTGATGAGCTCAAAGGAGAGGGGCGCGGTGAGGCCGGGGACGCGTTCAGACATCCATTTGGTGATTGGTGCTGCGCTGATGCCTGCGACTTCGACGTTGGGTTCCACGTGTCCTCCCTTGGGTCCTGACACGCTACCGGTCGGTGGGCGTCGTGGCGTCGTGAGTCGGCCCCTATCCTGAAGGTGTGACCTTCGATACGACCGACGCAACATTTCAGACCGATGTGCTTGAACGATCGCTCACCACGCCGGTGATCGTGGACCTCTGGGCGCCCTGGTGCGGACCCTGCACCACGCTCGGTCCGATCCTCGAGAAAGTCGTGGCCGAGACCGATGGAGCGGTTGTGCTCGCCAAGGTGAACGTGGACGAGAACCCACAGATCGCCCAGGCGTTCAAGGCACAGAGCATCCCCGCAGTGCACACGATCATTGACGGCAAAGTCGGTCCGGGGTTCCTCGGGGCCCGTCCGGAGTCCGAGGTCCGCGAGTTCGTGCAGTCGATCCTGCCGAATCGGGAACTGACCGATGTCGAGAAGTTGCGCGAGATCGGCGACGAGGAGTCCCTGCTGGCGGCGCTCGAACTCGAGCCCGCTGATGAACTCACGATCTGCGACCTCGCAGAGCTCTATGCGGGAGATTCCCGGTTCGAGGAGGCACTGCGTCTTCTTGATCGCATTCCGGAATCGGCTGATTCCCGGCGGATCGCTGCATACGCGCGCAGCGAGGGCCGATACGCCACGGATGAGTCGATCATGGATCGACTCGGACAGCTTCTTGACGAGGTCAAGGGTGACGACGACGCGCGTCGCGAGTTTCTTGATCTTCTCGAGCTTCTCGGCCCCGAGGATCCGCGCACCGCTGGTTTGCGTCGCCAGCTCACTTCAAGACTTTTCTGAGGCCTACTGCACCACCTCTTCGCCGAATCATTGGGCCCTTCCCGTTGTGATGAACGGGTCGTAGCCTGCCTCAGCTTCCCCGAGCACTGTCCGCACTGCGACACATGAACTCGAGGAATCCTGATGCTCGACCAGATCACCGATGGAGTCCAACGTTTACGCACGCGATTCGGCGATCGATTCGTACTCATTGGCGCTTGCACTCTGGCAGGAGTTCTGCTCCTGAGCGGTGGCATGTTGCTCGCAGCACTGGCGAGTGGCTCTCCATCGGAGGATCAATCCTCCGCCGCTACTCCATTGCTTTTCGATCCGCCATCAACCACAACCACTGTGCCGGCGCAGGTCACGGTGCACGTTCTCGGGGCCGTTCGGATGCCCGGAGTTCATCGGCTTCCGTTGGGTTCTCGCGTGGCCGACGCGATCGAGGCTGCGGGTGGCGTCGCCGACGACGTCGATATCGAACGAGTGAATCTCGCGGCAGCCCTCGCCGATGGGCAGCGCGTCTACATCACTCGTCGTGACCAGCCGAACGCGCCCGTTCTCGCACCTGACCCATTGGCCCCGTTGGGCGGCCACGAAGGGGGTTCAGCGCCCTCACCGTCAGCACGCGTTGATCTGAACGTGGCGAGCCAGGAGCAACTTGAGGTGCTCCCCGGCATCGGGCCATCCACGGCGGCTGCGATCCTCGAACTGCGTCGCCGAGTCGGTCGATTCGCCAGCGTGGACCAGCTCCTTGATGTGCGAGGAATCGGCGACGCGAAGCTGGGGGCGATCCGAGATCTCGTCATAGTCGGGTGATCAGCCTTCCCGGACAGCGGGTGGGGTCCGGGCGGAGGCGCCTACATGCGGATTCGTGGGCGGTCTCCCTCGCCGTGGCTGCGTTCGTTGGTGCGATGCATCCGCTGCCGGTTCCCGTCTGGGTCGCAGCATCGGCTCTGATCGCAACGATGGTCGTCGCACGACCCTTGCCACTCATCCTCGGCGTCACCATGCTCAGTTGTTCCCTCGCCTCTCAGGCAGTCGCTGGCTCGCACCCTCTTCCTCAGGGCCAGTTCAACGGAATCGTGCAACTCGCAACGGACCCAACGGTCGAACACGGCCGAGTGACGGCAGAAGTCCGAACAGAGCAGGGACGTCTTCAGTTGAGCGCCGAATCCTCGATGGCCCGAGCGTTGGTTTCGGGAGCCGCAGGTGACCGGTTCGTCGCCGACGGGGGAATACGCGAGCTTCGATTTGCGATGCCGTGGCGGCATCTCCGCGGGGTACTTGAGGTGCGGAGCATCTCCTCAGCACTAGATCCAACGCCAGCTGTCGCCTTTGTGAACAAGGTTCGCTCCGTCATTGCCACCGGCGCAAGGGTGCTGCCATCGGCTCTCCGACCAATCCAGCTCGGATTCGTCATCGGGGATGATCGCGGGACATCGCCAGTGGTTCGGTACGACTTCGAGAAGGCTGGTCTTGCGCATTTAATGGTGGTGAGCGGTGAGAACCTCGGGTTCCTACTGATCCTCGCCCGCCCAGTGCTTCGCGGCGCCGGGTTGCGCCGGCGGTTCATGTATTGCGCCGCGCTTCTGATGGTGTTCATGGCAATCACCAGATTCGAACCGTCGGTGTTGCGGGCTTCGGCGATGGCGGCGGTGCTGGCGATCACGATCCTCTCCGGTCGACCGGCCAGCAGCTTGCGGGTGCTGTCGCTTGCAGTGGTGGGAGTGGTTCTGCTCGATCCGCTCATCGTGCACTCGATCGGATTCCGTCTCTCTGTAGCGGCGACAGCCGGAATCGTGTTGCTTGCCCGTCGACTTGCAGGAATCCTGCCGCTCCCGCGGTCCGTCGGCCTCGCACTCGCGGTTCCTGTATCCGCCCAGATTGGAGTCGCACCGATAGCGCTCTTCTCGTTTGGGCCCCCTTCGCTTCTTGCCATCCCCGCGAACGTTGCTGCCGCTCCCGCCGCGGCATTCATCATGATGTGGGGGAGCACTGTTGGTGTACTTGCCGGTTTTGTGCCTGACCTCCCAGCCTCGCTGTTGTTCTGGCCTGATCGGATCGCTCTGGAGTGGGTGACCGGTGTCGCGTCTGTCGCCGCTGAGAATCGAATCGGGCCGTTTGTTGGAGCTGCAGCAGTAGCTCTGGTCGTGATGATCGGAATTCGGGCCATTCGCCGCAGGAGCGAACGATGGATGCTTCTGCTGTTCGCTCTTGTCGTGTTTCTCCCGCTCGTCGTCCAGGCACGAACGTTGATTGGGGCAGGAGAGGCAGGCTGTTTCGATGTTGCGCGGGCGCGAATCTGCCAGTCTTCGGGAGGTGACCACTTGGTCGTGGCCTCAGTTGGCGGCGACGCGGACGTCACCGCCCTACTTTCGCGCCTCGACTCCCGAGGCATCGATCGGATCGACCTCCTGATCAGGACGAGTTCCTCCGCATCTGCACGACGTGCGATTGCCGAACTCTCTGAGCGCCTTGATGTTCGCAGGCTCGTCAGCTTCGAGGACATAAGTGGCACGGAGCGAGCATCGGCGCAGAGTCTCAGAGTTGGCACGATCGCTGTGACCATTCGGCCATCCCGTGATCGACTTGAGGTGTCGATGATCGATGGTTTCGACGGCCCCCGCTGATGACCAGCGGCGGTAGGGTCAGGCCGTGAATCTCGACCTCGGAACCACTCGCTTCGACATCACCCATCGTGCGGTGGTCATGGGAATTCTCAATCGCACGCCCGATTCTTTCTATGACCAGGGTTCGTACTACCAATTCGATGATTTCCTCCGCAAGGCTGAACAGTTGGTCATCGATGGCGCCGACTTTCTCGACGTCGGCGGGGTGAAGGCGGGTCCGGGTGAAGAGGTCACAGAGGCCGAGGAGCTCGAACGTGTGGTGCCGGCGGTTGAGGCGCTGCATGCCCGGTTTGATCTGCCGCTCTCCGTCGACACGTGGCGCGCTTCAGTAGCGAAGGCATGTTTCGATGCTGGTGCGGTGGTGGGAAACGACATCAGCGGGTTTGCTGACCCGGACTACCTGGGGGTGTGTGCAGCATCCGGCGCCTCGGTCGTCGCCACCCATATTCGACTGCAGCCCCGAGTCCCGGACCCTGATCCGGTCTACGACGACCTCGTTCCGGATGTCTGTGCGTTTCTCCGCGATCGAGCAGCGCGCGCCGTGGCTGCCGGTATCCCGTCGGAGCGGGTCATGGTCGATGCCGGTCTCGATCTTGGAAAGACCGAGCTGCAATCGTTGGAGTTGTTGCGTCGTTCTGACGCCCTTGTCGCACTTGGGCATCCGGTGTTCCTCTCCGCTTCGAACAAACGATTCCTCTGGACCCTTCTCGACGTCGAACGCGGATCTGCCGGCGACGGCACCATGGCAGCCCATTCGCTCGGGATCGCACTCGGGTGTCGAATCCTGCGATCCCACGATGTGCTGAACGGTCGGCGCGTCGCCGACATGATGGCCGAGATACTCCGGGCGGCTTGACCTCATGAGTCCTTCACCGATCATTGTGCTGAAGGGAGGCGACGAGGTGCTCATGAGTGCGGGCCTCACCGACCTCATTCACGAACTGGTCGGCACGGATGACCGTGCCATGCTCGTCGAGGAACTACTCATCGACACGCACGTCACGCCCGACGACGATGGGTATGACATCGGACGGCTCGTGGATGCCGCCCAAACTCCTCCGTTCCTCACGGATCGACGCATCATCGTGAGTCGTCACAGCGGGGTGTTCTCGACGAAGGAGGCCGTAGCCCCACTCGTGGCATACCTGAGTGACCCGCTCGAAACCAACACGGTCGTGTTGGTGTGGGAGAAGGATCCTCGTCCGCAGCGGCAGCCGAAGATTCCGGCTGTGCCCAAGTCACTCCTAGACGCAGTCACCGCCAGCGGGGGAACGGTTGTCGATACCTCGAGTGGAAGCGGCAAAGCCCAAGAGGGTTGGATCGTCGACCAGATCCGTTCGAGTTCAGTGAAATTCGATGCATCCGCACAGAAGTTGGTTGTCGATCACATCGGCAGCGACGTCGGTCGGATTCCGGGCATCCTCACGACGCTCGAAGGAGTCTTTGCTCCTGGTTCTCGGCTCTCGGCGGCTGACGTCGAGCCATTCCTCGGAGCTGCTGGCGACGTTGCTCCGTGGGACCTCACCGATGCCATCGACAATGGAGATGTCAGCGCCGCGCTTGACTCCCTGCAGCGCATGCTGATCGGCGGAGAACGGCATCCGATACAGGTGCTCGCCACGTTGAGTTCTCATTACCTGCGCATGGCGCAACTCGATAGTCCGGATATCCGCGGTGAGAAAATGGCAGCAGAAGTGTTGGGGTTGAAGGGGAGCACCTTTCCGGCGAAGAAAGCATTGGCCGGCGCCCAGCGTCTGGGGTCGGTTCGCTTGGAGGAGTTCGTGGCGCTGCTCGCCCAAGCGGACCTTGATCTCCATGGAGCGAAGAATTGGCCCCCGCCGCTCGTCGTCGAGGTTCTCGTTGCTCGACTCGCCGGTCGCAGCCGAGCGGCCCGTGGTTCGCGTCGCTGACCGTATTTTGGTTGTCGCAGGTGTCGAGTCGACCCGGAGATGACAAAGGGCCGGACATGAAGTCCGACCCTTTGAGGAGTTCCTGCGAGAGGCGCCCGATACCGGGCGAGGTTCACTCGGCGTTCTGAGCTGAAGCGAGACGCTTCATGAGGCGACTCTTCCGGCGTGCTGCAGTGTTCTTGTGAATGACGCCCTTGGTGGCAGCGGTGTCGATTCGCTTGACGGCTTCACGGGTGACCTCAACAGCGTCGTCGGCGCCGGAATCGGTGGCGGCCATTGCCCGCTTGGTGCGGGTCCTCAGTTCGGAACGCACGGCCTTGTTACGAAGGCGGGCCTTCTCGCTCTGACGGTTGCGCTTGATCTGGCTCTTGATGTTGGCCATGAGACACCTTCGGCTTGAGACACCCCGGATGGGGCTCGAACGGGGGAGATGGCACGGAGGTGCCACACACGAATTGGAAACTCTAGCTCACAGTGGCCGGATCGGCACAGTACGGAGCTCACGGGTCACGACAAGTAGTCTGCCGCACACCCCTCGTCCCAAGGAAAGCGTGCTCGTGGCCTCGCTCGACCGGTTCCGCAACCTGTGCATCATCGCCCATATCGACCATGGAAAGTCGACTCTTGCCGACCGCCTGCTTGAACTGTGTGGCGCTGTCGACCCCCGTGAGATGCGAGCGCAGTACCTCGATTCGATGGATATCGAACGGGAACGTGGAATCACCATCAAGCTCCAGAGCGTTCGACTCGAACACCAGGGACACACGATCAATCTCATCGATACCCCGGGTCATGTCGATTTCGGATACGAGGTCAGCCGCTCGCTCGCCGCCTGCGAAGGGGCGATCCTTTTGGTTGATGCAGCCCAAGGAATCGAGGCGCAGACACTGGCGAATTGCTATCTCGCCCTTGAAAACGATCTTGAGATCGTCGCCGCCCTCAACAAGATCGATCTTCCTGCTGCTGACCCCGATCGATATGCCGCGGAGATCGAGAAGGTCCTCGGCATCCCCGCCAATGAGATCCTGCGCATCAGCGCAAAGACCGGCGAAGGCGTCGAGGATTTGCTCAACGCCGTCGTCGAGCGCATTCCGCCGCCGGAGGGAGATCCCGATGCCCCCTTGCAAGGGCTGATCTTCGACTCACATTTCGATCAGTATCGAGGTGTCATTTCTTCGGTACGCGTCATGAACGGCACACTGACGACCGGCGCCCGATTGCGATTTGTCCAGGCTGGTGCTGTCTACAACGCCGAAGAGGTAGGCGTGCGGCGCCCGGATCCCACGCCGATCGCATCGCTCGGCGCTGGAGAGGTGGGGTATCTCATTGCTGGCATCAAAGATGTTGGTGAGGCACGGTCGGGCGAGACGATCACGACTGCTGCACATCCTGCACCTGCGTTGGAGGGTTATAAGGAACCCAAGCCGATGGTGTTCTGCGGGATCTACCCGATTGACGGGGATGAATTCCCGACACTACGCGAGGCGCTCGAAAAGCTGCGTCTGAACGACTCGAGTTACACGTTCCAGCCCGAGAGCTCCGGAGCGCTGGGTTTCGGATTCCGATGTGGTTTCCTCGGTCTGCTCCATATGGAAATCATTCGTGAGCGGCTCGAGCGTGAATTCAATCTCTCACTCATCGCCACTGCGCCCTCGGTGCAGTACGTCGTACATAAGGAAAATGGCGATGTCATCACGATTGACAATCCCAGCGAGCTGCCACCGGCGACCGAGGTGGCCCACATCGAGGAGCCGTATCTTCGGGCAACGATCCTTACCCCGACTTCCTACACCGGCACGCTGATGGAGCTCTGCCAGAACCGTCGCGGTGAGATGATCAAGATTGAGTACTTGTCGCCTGAGCGGATGGAGCTGGTCTACGAGCTTCCGTTAGCCGAGGTGGTGACGGATTTCTTCGACCAGATGAAGAGTCGCACCCAGGGTTACGCAAGTCTCGATTACGAACCTTCGGAGTATCGCCAGTCGAATCTGGTGAAGGTCGACATCCTGCTCAACGCTGTGCCGGTCGACGCTTTCAGCATGATCGTGCACAAGGACAAGTCCTATGGCTACGGGCTTCGGATGACCGAGAAGCTGAAGGAGCTCATCCCCAGACAGTTGTTCGATGTTCCGATCCAGGCAGCGATCGGTGGACGCATCATCGCCCGCGAAACGGTGAAGGCCAAGCGGAAGGATGTGCTCGCGAAGTGTTACGGCGGCGATATCAGCCGCAAGCGCAAGTTGCTCGAGAAGCAGAAGGAGGGCAAGAAGCGCATGAAGAACATCGGTCGGGTCGAAGTTCCCCAAGAGGCGTTCGTTTCGGCTCTCCGACTCGACGATTGAGTTATTGGACTCTGGCACTCGACTCCCGAGAGTGCCAGCTGCACGGGGGTGCGGGTATCATTGATGTACCAGCGCCGACCCCCGTCGGCCCCGTCTAGGTCAGGTTTCGATGCTCGACGAACGCAAGGCCACCATCCTGCGGGCGGTGGTCACCGAATACATCGAGACTGCCCAGCCAGTCGGCTCCAGCCACGTGGCGACTTCGCCCGAAGTCAATGTTTCCTCGGCGACGATTCGAAATGCAATGGCGTCGCTGGAGACCGAGGGTTACCTCCATCAACCGCATACCAGTGCGGGTCGGGTTCCGACAGAGAAGGGGTATCGGTTCTTCGTCGATCAGTTAGGAGGACCGGGTCGACTCGGGGCATCCGAGTCGCAGCAGGTCCGAACTTTCTTCGCACGCACTCATGGTGAAATCGAGCAGATGCTCGCCGATACGAGCCGACTCCTTTCGAACCTCACCCGTTATGCCGCCGTTGTCGTGGGACCTCCACATGAGGTGGCAACCGTGCGGTCCGTGCAGCTAGTCGGTCTCACACAACGGGTGGCTCTCGCCGTGATTGTGCTTTCGAATGGTGCCATTGAGAAGCACACCATCGAGCTCGATCTCGATGCCGACGAGCTCGTAGTCAGCACCGCCGGCACTCGCCTCGCGGCCGCGTGTGTCGGTCGCACCCTCTCCGAAGTTGGTGCGTTCACGACTGCGCTGCTTGGTGTTGGTCAAGGCTCCGAGGCCGCGGTCGATCGAGTCCTTGTCGCAGCTCTTGCCGTGCTTCGTGGCGATCATCGCCACGAAGAGCAGGTCTTCATCGGCGGCACCTCGGAGATGGCAGCGGCGTTCGATGCGGTCGGTACCGTGAGCGAGATCCTGCGGATCCTTGAGCAACAGCTTCTCGTGGTGAACCTTCTCGAAGATGTCCTCGGGCGTGGACTCTCGGTGGCGATCGGTCGAGAGACAGGTAATGAGGCGCTTGCCGATTGCTCGCTCGTGGTGGCGCCCTATGTGGTCGATGGGGAGGCCGCAGGAACAATTGGGGTTCTCGGTCCGACTCGTATGCATTACGACCACGCACTCTCGGCCGTGGCCGTGGTCGCCAACCGGCTCGGTCGTCGACTGAGCGAGGGCTGATCCAGTGGCCGACTATTACGAACTCCTCGGCGTCGACCGGAATGCATCTGCAGACGAATTGAAACGCTCGTATCGTCGACTCGCCCGCCAGCTTCATCCAGACGCCAATCCCGACGATCCCGCGGCCGAGGCGAGGTTCAAAGAAGTTGCACTCGCGTACGAGACACTCTCAGACCCGCAACGGCGTCAGAGCTATGACATGTATGGCGAGGGTGGTCCCCGCGGTGGTTCGAATACCGGTGGAGGCTTTGGAGACATCTTCGACATGTTCTTCAACGGTCAGAGCCCGTTCGGCGGCCAGCAGGGTCCAAGCGGTCCGCCTCCTGGGGAGAATCTCGAGGCAGTCGTCGACATCTCGTTGACTGACGCTGTGTTCGGCACCACCGCCCCGGTTGAGGTGCGTACTGCGGTGCTTTGCGACGACTGCAACGGTTCAGGTGCGGAGGCTGGTACCGCTGCGTCGACATGTCCAGATTGCAATGGCGCGGGACAAGTACGGCGTGTCCGGCAATCGATCCTCGGGCAGATGGTTACTGCCGGGCCGTGCGGTCGATGCAACGGTCTCGGAACTGTGATCGGATCGCCATGCTCCAGTTGCCGCGGGGACGGTCGCATCATTGAGGAGCGCTCATATCCCGTCGAGATACCTGCCGGAGTCGACACAGGAGCAACACTTCGTGTCGGAGGGCGTGGCGCTGTTGGTATGCGGCAGGGTTCTGCTGGCGATCTTTACGTCCACATCAGAGTCGCCGAGGATCCACGTTTCGAGCGGCAGGGCGACGACCTTGTGCATCGTCTCCACATCCCGATCACCCAAGCCGCGCTCGGTGCCGCTTTGGTGCTCGAGACTCTGGATGGTGATGAGGAGATCACTATTGATTCCGGAACCCAGACCGGAACCGTCAAGCGATTCCGCGGGCGTGGGGTCCCACATCTCCAAGGCCGTGGACGTGGCGATCTCCTCGTTCAGGTGATCGTTGACACCCCGACAGACCTCTCTGACGAGGAATCTGCGCTGCTCGCTAGGTTCGCGGAGCTGCGCGGTCACGAAATCACCCAACCTGAACACGGGCTTCTCTCAAAGCTTCGCAGCGCGTTCAAATGACTCATGGCTGATCATCCAGCGGTTCCCGGCGGTACCGCGCCGCACGTGATCGTCTCAGACATCGCTGCGCCAGCTCTCCGAGTTGACGATCACCATCATCTTGAGAGAGTGCTGCGACTACGTCCCGGTGCGCCGGTTTCCGTCACCGACGGTGCCGGCTCCTGGCGTTGGTGTCGCTTCGGTCCAGAGCTCATCATCGATGGCGAGGTCGAACATGTTCCCGCACCTGCACCTCCGATCACGGTCGCATTCGCGCTGGTCAAGGGCCAGAAGCCTGAACTGGTCGTCCAGAAACTCACCGAACTCGGCGTGGACGAGATCATTCCGTTCGTGGCTGAACGCTCCGTCGTCCGATGGGACGAGGAACGTTCGCGACGTAATACCGAACGCCTGCGGCGTGTCGCTGCGGAGGCCGCCATGCAGTCGCGGCGAGTCTGGCTCCCCGAGGTTCAGGAGGTCACAACATTCGACGAACTGGCTGTCAGTGGAGAGCTTCTCGCTGCTGATCGCGATGGGGCGGCGCCGACCCTTGCGAGACCAGCAGTCATGATCGGCCCAGAGGGCGGCTGGTCTGAATCGGAGCGCGCCAGATTCGCTGGCACCGTCGGTCTAGGTCCGAGCGTTCTTCGAGCCGAGACCGCAGCCTTCGCAGCAGCGGCGATGCTCGGGGCGTTGCGAGCTGGGTTGGTCGCCCCAGCTGCCCGCGCGTGATCCAATCGGCAGGCAGCCCAGCGTTCGGTGCGTACGTGCATGTGCCGTTCTGTACGAAGCGCTGCGACTACTGCGCGTTTGCTACCTGGACTGATCGGTCTCACCTGATGGACGAGTACGTCGACGCGGTGTGCATCGACATCAAGAGAACGTTCGCTTCTCACCCGGATCGTGTCGCCACCTCGGTGTTCTTCGGCGGAGGAACGCCGTCGCTACTTCCAGCCGGCGATCTCGTTCGAATCCTGGCCGCAATCCCGCGTGTCGACGGGGCCGAGGTCACTGTCGAGTGCAACCCCGACACCGTCAGTCTCGCGATGTTCGAGACGTACGTGGCCGGCGGAGTCAATCGGATTTCGTTCGGCGTGCAGTCGATGGTGCCGGAGGTGCTCGAATCGCTCGGCCGCACCCACAACCCTGAATCGGTGGGAGCTGGAGTTCTCGCAGCACGAGCCGCAGGAATTGCTCGTTTGAATCTCGACCTCATCTACGGCGGCGCCGGCGAGACAGTCGAGCAATGGCGGCACACTCTCGAGGCCACAATCACACTCGGTCCGGATCATGTCAGCGCCTATGCCCTCACCGTTGAGGCTGGTACACCACTGGCCGAGGACCCTTCCCGACATCCTGATGATGATGACCAAGCAGACAAATATCTGTTGGCCGATGAAATGCTCACGGCGGCAGGATTGCTCAACTACGAGATCTCCAACTGGGCCTCATCGGGTCAGGAATGCCTGCACAATCTGTTGTACTGGGATCAGGGGGAGTACTTCGGGTTCGGCTGCGCTGCTCACGCACATGTCGGCGGTCGGCGCTGGTGGAACCTTCGCACTCCCGACAGGTACATCGCTGCGGTCAGTACGGGCGATTCGGTTGAGGCGTCATTCGAGTTGCTCGACGTCGGCACCCGTCGGATCGAGGCGCTCCAGTTGGCATTGCGCACCCGAGGGGGAGTGCCGGTGTCATCGCTGAGCGCCGATGATCGCGACGAACTCGGACCGCTTCTCGTCGAACGAGACGGGCGGCTCCACCTGTCGCTGGAAGGCCGGCTGCTCGCCAATGAGGTGGCGGTTCGACTGCGTTGACCACTGGTTCCGTTTCGATCTGGCATCATCGAAGCACTGACCAAGGGGGAACCATGGAATACACGAAGATCATTGTCGATGAACCGGCAACCGGAGTTCGACGAATCACCTTGAACAATCCCGAGAAGCGCAATCCATTGGGCGCCACGATGCGGCGAGAGGTCATCGCCGCACTGCGGGAACATGACGAGGACGACATGGTTCGGCTGACCATCATCCGCGGCGCCGGCAAGTGTTTCTCGGCGGGCTACGACCTCACTGGAGGTGCGACCGATGACGAGCCGCCGGCATACAAGTCGGCGTCGGGTCTGGGGAGCTACCCGCGTGAGGTGACTGAAACATGGATGAGCATCTGGGATCTAGCCAAGCCTGTCATAGCGCAGGTGCACTCGTACTGCCTTGCCGGTGCAACCGAACTCGCGACTGGTTGTGACCTGGTGTACGTGGCCGATGACGCGCGTATCGGGTATCCCGCGGTTCGCTTCGGTACTCCGGACATGCAATGGCACGCGTGGTTGCTCGGTCCGCGACTCGGGATGGAACTGATGCTCACGGGTGATTCGATCTCGGGTGAGGAAGCAGCCCGTGCTGGGTTCGCCACGCGTTCGTATCCTGCCGATGAGCTCGAGCAGCGGGTTCTCGAAATTGCGCAGCGCATCGCGCTGATCCCTTCGGACATCCTGCAGATCAACAAGCGCACTGTGCATCGAGGCATGGCAGTGATGGGTTTCCCGACCGCTATTCGTCAGGGCACCGAACTCTGTGCGCTCGCCATTGAGACCGAGACCTTCGCCGAGTTCATGGCTGAGAAGGACAAGGAGGGTGGGCTCACCGCAGCGCTCACTAAGCGCGACGGCAAGTTCGGCGATTACCGCACTGGATCACAGTGAACTGCCATCCGAAGGCTGCAATATCCGCGCGAGTGCTATCTGGGGGATCTCATTGAGCTTCGACCCGGGTATTTTGAGGTGGGCGGAGCAGAAATCCTTTGTCGCCGAGAAATCCCGGATCCTCTATGTCGCGACTCCAAAGGTCGCGTGCACGACCATCCGGACTGGGCTGATTGTTCTCGAGGGTGCTTCGAGGAGCAAGAAAATCGACCCCCATAATGTGGGCTCTCACACGATCCCGTCGCTTGCGAACATCTCCGTCGCAGAATCAGAGTTCGTGCTGGGCTCGCCAGAGTGGATCCGGTTCTGTGTCACCCGACGACCGTATGAGCGTTTGGTGAGCGCGTGGCTCAACAAGATATTTCTCGGAGATGCCGTCAATCTGACTCTGCCGTATGCGGCGGAACTTCGCCGCACGCGAGATGTCGGGTCGCTTTTTCGGGAATTCGTCAAGGGTTTGGAGTCTGGTTCAGCTCTGTACTTCCGAGACGAGCACTTCGCCCCACAGGTCGTGCTTCTCAAATCCGAAGATTTCCCATACACACATGTCCTGGACCTTCCGGAATTGGCGTCCTTTGCATCGTGGGCCCGTTCCAGCGACCCGTCTCGGAAGGAATTGGACCTGTCGGTTCGGACGAATGCCAGTTTGAGGGTGCCCCTTCGGGCCATGTACGACCGCTCCACCGCCGAGATCGTCGAATCGCTTTATGAAGATGACTTCACGCAATTCGGCTACGAGCGAGAGGATTTTGGCGAGCGCTCGGACGAGTTCCTGCTCACCGAAAACGAATTGAGCCTTGTCGAGCTCCTCGTGGCATCAGCAGGGGAGCTCCACGCCGCAGCCGCACTTGCATCGATGGCGAGCCGCAGAGTCGGCGGGCGTTATGCCCTGAGTGAGTTGCTCCGCGCTCTTGGCAAACGAACCCGACTTTCCCGCTGACAAGTCA
>WLCQ01000050.1 GCA_009705225.1 Actinomycetota bacterium
TCTGGCGCTTGTATGGCGGTTGGTACGACGGCAATCCCGCCCGACTCAAGCCGCCGGCCGATGCCGAAGTGGCGTTCGAAGTTGCCGCGCTGGCCGGAGGCGTCGAGGCGCTGGTGGCCCGGGCACAGGCACTGGCCGATGGTGCTCGCAGCGCTGGCGGACCGATTGGCCGCCCGGCCGATGCCGACTCGCTCCGTTTGGCCTGTCAGCTCATCGAATGGGCAGTTGTCGCCGAACCCGACAGTGCCGCTGTTCGTGCTGCGGCCAGCGAGATTTATGCGTTACGGCGTGATTCTGAGCGGTCCTTGATGGCCAAGGGCATCTATGGTGAGGCCGCTGAACGCAGGTAGGAGCAGACGCTCGGGGGTGGCTGCGGGTCTCCAACAGCTACTCCAACCGCTACTCCAACCGCTACTCCGCCAACAACCTCGTCAACAGTCGTGTCGTTCATTTCCTCAGTCATTTCCTCATCAAGGAGTCCAGGTGCGTCGTTCACTCGCTGTCATCACTGCGCTGTTCGCAGTGCTCACCCTCAGCGCCGGGCTCGTGTCCGGCTGCGGGAGTTCATCATCGAAGAGTTCCTCGGCATCGGCTGCGGTCGACTACTCGAAGCCGGGCCCGTACCCCGTGGGAACGACCTCGTTCATGATGGACGATCGACTGGTCTACATGTTCTACCCGGCCGATAAGGACCGCCTCGGCGAGGGCACGCCCGTCACCTCCTACAGTTCGGCCGATGCCTTCCCGCCGGCGCTGCGAGCGGCCATTCCCGCCGCACTCATCCAGGAAGTGCCGCTCAACGCCACGAAGGATGCCCCCATCGCCAACGATGGTCCGTTCCCTGTTCTCATCCACAGTCACGGTTTCGGTGGCTATCCCGAATTCACCTCGCAGCATCTCGCGCACCTCGCCTCATGGGGTTTCGTGTCGGCGGCTCCTGATCATCTCGAGCGCGATCTCGCCGCGAATTCGCTCGGACGGGTCAAGCGGGGCGAAACCGATGTGCAGGATCTGCGCAACACACTGGCGCGCCTCAAGGCCGACAATGAGTCAGGACCGTTCGCTGGTTCGATGAACTTCGACCAACTTGCAGCTGAGGGTCATTCCGCTGGTGGTTCAGCGGCCGGCAAGTTCGCCTACGACCCCGAGGTGAAGACCTTCATCGGTCAGGCGCCGGGTGCGCCGCTGAAGATGAACTACGAGAGCACCACCACCGCCGATCAGATCACTGCGGCGTACGCGGCGCAGACTCCGCCGGACAAGCCCACCATGTTGCTGGCCGGTGAGGTGGATCAGACGATTCCGCTCGCCAGGGTCTCGGAGGAATACGACTGGCTCGCTGCTCCGAAGCGTTTCCTGGTGCTCAAGGGCGCCGGTCATAACGCGTTCACCGACATCTGCAAGCCGATCCGTGAGGGCGGCGGTCTCATGCAGTACTCCGGCAAGCTGCCGGCTCCCGACAACCTGCTGCGCCTCGGCGAGGACGGCTGCATGCCCGAGAATCTCGATCCCGATACCGGCTCCGCACTCATCAATCACATGACCGTTGCCCAGCTGCGCCATGTGTTCGGCATCGATACTTCGGATGCATCGCTGGCCCCCAGCTATGTGGAGTCGCTGTTTCCCGAAGCCATCGCCCGCTACGACGTGCAGAACTGATCGCTCACCTCGACCGAGGTTCCGATGCTGACCGGCTTGGGGTCTTCGGACCTCAGTCGGGCCAGCGGTAGGCGTCGGGCCGACGATTAGCAAGACTCGGCAGTCGCTTTCGCAGCTGGGCAATCGCGTCAAGGTCGATATCGGCCGCAATCACCGTGTCGCCCTCGCCCGGGGCTTCGGCCAGCACCGTGCCCCATGCGTCGACAATGAGTGCGTGCCCGTGGCGTTGCACGCCGTCGGGGCTGGTTCCCCATTGCGCGGCAGCGATGATCGCCACCTGGTTCTCGACGGCGCGGGCTCGCACGAGCAGTTCCCAGTGGTCGGCTCCGGTGGCGGCAGTGAAGGCTGAGGGTACGGCGATGAGTTGCGCACCCCGTAATGCTTCGATGCGGAACAGTTCGGGAAATCGCAGGTCGTAACAGATGGTGAGTCCGAGCTTGGTGGCGTCGGGCGTGCTGCCATCGGCCTCGATGGTGTCGGGCTTGGTGGTGTCGGGCTTGGTGGTGTCGGGCTTGGTGGTGTCGGACAGTGGCGCAACCACAGCGTCGTCACCAGCGCTGAAGGTGTCGGATTCCCTGCTGGTCGCACCGGCAACATCGATGTCGAATAGATGCACTTTGCGATAGTGGGCGATGAGTGCGCCTTCGGGATCGAGCAGAACCGAGGTGTTGAACAACTGCTCGCCCTCGCGCTCCACGAAACTGCCGGCCACGATCGAGCAGTGGTGTTGGCGGGCCAGCGCCGAGGCCCACACAACAGTTGGGCCCTCGAGTGGTTCGGCTGCGCCGCGCATCTCTGTGGTGCGACCAAGCGACGCGAACAATTCGGGGAGCACCACGAGTTCTGCGCTTTGTTCAGCGGCCCGTCCGATGAGTAAGGACGCGCGAGCCAAGTTGTCAGCGCGATCGGCATCGCATTGCATCTGAATCGCGGCGACTCGCATGGGCCAGACGGTATCGGTGCGGTAGCGCTGTGCTGCAGTGTCGGGCCGGTGGTCCTGGTGGCTACTTGTCCCAGCCGAGTTCGGATTCGATGCGGGGGAGTTGGTCGCGGATGTAGCTCATGAATTCGAAATTGTCGGCGAACTGTTCCGGAGGGATGTTCATTGTTGAGCCGAGTACGACGTAGGCCTGCAGGATGAGCGATGAGAGCTGCGTGTATGCGGTGGCGGTGCGATCACTGATGGGGCCGACGTTGTCCTTGAGACCTTGGGTGAGGGAGTCGATCAGGCCGGTTTGGAAGATGGCGGGGTCGGCGCCTTCGGCAAGCATCCAGGCGATGAGGCGCGTGCGCAACGCGAAATCGGGGTCGAGGAAGATGCTGGAGTCGCGTTTTTTGGCCCATCGCTCAACGGAGCGTTGCAGCAGGACCCGGCACACGTTGGCGAACAGGCTCTCCATGGAACCGAAATTGCGGGAGATGGTGGGGACGCCGAGCTCGGCGGCTTCGGTGATGCGGCGGGTGGAGACCTGATCGAACGGCAGGTCCTGCAGGAGGTCGATGGTGATGGCGATGATGCGTTCCTGGGCCTGAGCGGCGGGCACGATGGCTCGTCGTTGGCGTGGCATCGAGGTGGGGTGGGGCTCGGCGTCGATGTTGAGTGGTGCTTCATTCACTGGTTCGTCGGGGCTCATGGGGTCCGTCGCTATCGGGGTTGGGTCATCAGCTCTATTTGATCAGATGAACAGATCGAGACAGCGCACCATCTTGGAAACACTGCTCACTCTCTTGGGGTAGTGTTTCACACAGTTCGCCGCAATTGGTGCGGCCCGGTGATGGAGGAACAACGACCATGCGTACTTCGGAGCACATGACGAGGCGTCGCCGAACCGGAGCAGCGTTGCTCGTGGTGACCACAGTGCTGTCGATGATGGCGTTGACCCCGCCGGCCTCCGCCGCCCCCGTACCCCCCCGCTATCCGTTGTCGATCCTCGCTGGTACCGGCACCTCGGGTACGCCGACGGCGGGTACGGCCACGAGCTCCAGACTGAACGAGCCGATGGGTGTTGCGGTTGATTCGAGCGGGAACGTGTACATCGCCGACCGCGCCAACCACCGCGTTGAGAAAGTGACCTCGGGTGGCACCTTGTCGGTGTTCGCCGGTACTAGTTCCGGGGGCGCGCCGACCGCGGGTGCCGCCACGAGCTCCAGACTGAACAACCCATCGGGTGTAGCGGTTGATTCGAGCGGCAATGTGTATATCGCTGACACCTACAACCACCGGGTCGAGAAGGTGACGCCTGAAGGCGTCTTGTCGATCATCGCCGGCACCGGCACCTCGGGTGCGCCGACCGCAGGTACAGCCACGAGTTCCAGACTGAACCAGCCGATGGGTGTTGCGGTTGATTCGAGCGGGAACGTGTATATCGCTGACAGCGCCAACCACCGGATCGAGAAGGTGACGCCCGAAGGCGTCTTGTCGATCATTGCTGGCTCTGGTTCCTCTGGAGCGCCGACGGCGGGTACGGCAACCAGTTCTGCTCTGAACACTCCGACGGGTGTTGCGGTTGATTCGAGCGGGAACGTGTACATCGCCGACAGCGGCAACAACCAGGTCGAGAAGGTGACCTCGGGTGGCACGTTGTCGGTGTTCGCCGGCACAGGTTCTGCAGGAGCGCCAACTGCTGGTGCCGCCACGAGTTCCGCACTGTGGAATCCGTCGGGCGTGGCGGTTGATTCGAGTGGGAACGTGTACATCGCCGACCGCGACAGCCCCCGGGTTGAGAAGGTGACCTCGGGCGGCACGCTGTCGGTGTTCGCCGGTACCGGAGTCCCCGGTACGCCAACTGCTGGTGCCGCCACGAGCTCCAAACTGGACACTCCGGCGGGTGTTGCGGTTGATTCGAGCGGCAACGTGTACATCGCAAATAGATACGCCCACATCGTGGCGAAGGTGAGTGTCGGCTCGACGATCAGCATTCCCGGTGCTCCGACATCGCCGGTGGCGTCAACGACGAGCTTCTCGAGCCGGGGCGGCTCAGCTTCAGTGTCGTTCACCGCCCCGGGCTCGGACGGTGGCAGTCCCGTCATCAATTATCGGGTGACCGCAACCGATGTCACGAACGCAGGCCGGGGTGGACAGACCGCAACTGGCACCAGCAGTCCGGTCTCGATTGGCGGTCTGACCGTCGGCGACTCCTACACCTTCACAGTGGCAGCCACCAACGGCGACGCCAGTTATTACGGCGCCGAGTCCACGGCCACCAGCTCGATCGTTGTTGTCGCTCCCACCCAAGGTGACGGGAAACTCCTGCTCACCGCAGGAATTCCCGGTACCTCGGGCTATGCCACCCCGGGAGTGGCACTCGCCACTTCTCTGAACTACCCGGGCGGGGTGGCGGTCGGCTCCGATGGAACGGTCTACATCAACACCAGCTACACCGGTGGGGGGATCTACAAGCTCGGCAGCGATGGAATGCTCACTCGCTTCGCCGGCGACGACAGCGGCAGTTGTCCGACCGGTGCCGGCCCGGCGCTGTCGGCCAAGTTGCCGAACTCCGGCACCGCCGTCACGATGGCCGTCGATTCGCACGGCAACCTCTATGTTCCACTCCCCTTGTTCTCTTGCCCAATGGTCGTGAAGATCACACCGGCCGGAGCGCTGTCGATCGTCGCCGGTACCGGTGTGTCCGGTGCACCGACCGAAGGCACCGCAACCTCGTCCAAATTGACAGGACCCAAGGGTGTTGCCGTGGACTCCGCCGACAACGTGTACATCACGGACTCGAGCAACAGGGTCGTAAAGGTGACCGCGGCTGGGCAGTTGTCCTTCTTCGCTGGTACCGGAGTGTCCGGCACCGCAACAGAGGGCGCCGCGAGCTCGTCAAAACTGAACGGTCCCTCCGGCATCGCAGTGGACTCCGCTGACAACGTGTACATCGCCGACTCGAATAACTACCGCGTCGAGAAGGTGACGCCGGCCGGGCAGTTGTCGTTCTACGCCGGCACCGGCGTGCAGGGTGCATCGACCGAGGGAGCGGCGACCTCGTCAAGACTGGGCAACCCGATAGGCCTTGCCATCGACCCGAGCGGGAATCTCTTCATCGGGGATGACTACTACCTCTCCTACAGGGTCAGCAAGGTCACCCCTGCTGGGCAGTTGTCGTTCTACGCCGGAAACGGGTCGGGCGGTCTATCCACATTCGGGTCCAGCGCGACCTCCACACCGGTCGAGCACCCGGCCAGCCTCGCCGCCGCATCGAACGGTGACCTCTACATGGTGGAGTTCTACAAGGGCGTGGTGGCGATGGTGATGGCGGCTGCTGCTCCCTCTGCGCCGGCGGCTCCCACCTCGTTGGTGGCCACCCCGGGGAACGGTTCGGCGTCGATCGCGTTCACTGCTGGTTCTGATGGTGGTGCGGCGATCACGAATTACAAGTACTCGACCGACAATGGTGTGAATTGGACGACGCGTTCACCCTCTGCGACGACCTCGCCGATTTCGATCACTGGTCTCACGAATGGCACCACCTACAACGTCAAGTTTCGTGCTGTGAACACGGCTGGTGATGGTGCGGTTTCTGATGCGGTGTCGGTGACCCCACGCACAGTTCCAGCGGCACCGTCGGTGACCGTGGTGGCGCCCGGTAATGGTTCGGCGTCGATTGCGTTCACTGCTGGTTCTGATGGTGGTGCTGCGATCACGAATTACAAGTATTCGATTGACAATGGTGTGAACTGGATCACGCGTCCGGCTCCTTCGACGTCGTCGCCGCTGGTGATCACTGGTCTCACGAATGGAACCACCTACTTCGTCCAGTTGCGTGCCGTGAACGCGGCTGGTGATGGCACGGCGTCAACTGCGGTGCCGGTTGGTCCACGCACGACTCCGGCTGCACCGTCGGTGACGTCTGTGACTGCTGGTAACGGTTCTGCCTCGGTTGCGTTCACGCCGGGTTCGAATGGTGGTGTAGCGGTGTCGAAGTTCCAGTACAGGGTTGGTGCTGGAAGTTGGGTTGATGCGGGCACCTCATCGCCGATCGCAGTGACTGGTCTCACCAACTACACGACGTACTCGATCCAGGTCCGCGCCATGAACATTGCCGGTGGCGGGGCTGCTTCGACTGCAGTGTCGGTGCGACCGAAAGCCTCTGGTCCTTCGATCGGTGTGGCGTACTCGTCCGGAAAGAACGGGGCGTTTGTCGGGTTCACGTTTGTTCGACCAACCGGTTCGACGCTGGTTGGGTTCACCGTGCGCGCGTACACGAAGGGAACTTCCACGCTGGTCTCGTCCTGCCAGATCCTTGCGAACGGTCGAAGCTGTTACATCGGTTCGTTGGTATCGGGAACTGAGTACGACATCAGGGCCCAGGGATATTTCAGACTGCCGGGTAGCTCGGCCGTCCGCGAGACTTTCGAATCCGCTACATCGCGGGTGAGGGTCAACAACTGACGCGGTCTTGCTGGGCTGACGGCTTCGTCGGCGGGCAGCGACCAAGTGGTACTCAGACGGGGCCCGGGCAATCGCCCGGGCCCCATCGCGTGTTGGCGTTGACATTGGTGCTGCGGGGTGCTCTCGCCGTTCAGTGAGCCGGCGGCAATGCCCGCCATTCATGGCGACCAGCCCGCACCTCAGTTGCTGAGATCGGGGCGTGAGCGTCATCGACATCAAGGATCACCACGTCGGTGCCAAGGGGTGCTTCTGCGGCGGGATCATCGTCGGGCATGGGCCATGGAGGCCGCGGCGCGAGAGCGATCTTCGGAAGCCGGCGCAGTGCGTCATCGCGCTCCTCGATCCCTCCGTACCACTGAGGGTCGAGAACCTGGGCCCACTTATCGGCACCCATGACCACGACGTCGTAGCCGATGGCGATATCAGCCAACAGGCTGTGTTCGGTGGTGCGCACGCCGAGAGCGGGATTCATATCGGCCAAGCGATGGAGCTCGGCCAGACGATCGGCAAGCGGGGAGAGATGGTCATCGCTCTTGCCCAGTGTGACCACCGAGATCACGAGATCCAGTCGATCAAGCCCGCATTGTTCGATGGCCTGTTCGGCCAGATGCACGTGGGCGATGGTGGGGGGATCGAACGAGCCCGGGTACACGCCGAGACGTGTGGTGGTCGGAGCGTTCGCAGCCATCACCCGAGGCTACCGATCATGCGAGACTGACGGCTGATCGGTGCTGCCTGTCGGCGGGGTCGATCACCTGCATGACGCACGTCTACCGATCACTCATCACCGATCATCGAGGTCCCGATGGCTCGTAGTCCGTTCCTCCATCCCTTCGCCCGACCCGCCGCCACGGCCGAGGAGTTCATCACCATCGTGCGCGGTGAGGGCGCACTGGTCTGGGACGACCAGGATCGTGAGTACATCGACGGGCTCGCCAGCCTCTGGTACTGCAACGTCGGGCATGGTCGGTTCGCCATTGCTGATGTGGTCGCTTCGCAGATGGCAGTGCTTGAGAACTACAACACCTTCGACATCTTCACCAACGAGCCAGCCGAACGATTCGCTGCTTTCGTGGCCGCCGCAGCCCCCGTGCCCGACGCCCGCGTGTTCTTCACCTCATCGGGATCCGAGGCAGTTGATAGCGCGCTCAAGTTCGCCCGGCTCACGCATTCGTTGCAGGGACATCCCGAACGCAATGTCATCGTTGGTCGCCACAACGCGTATCACGGAGTCACCTACGGCGGTCTTTCGGCGCAGGGTCTGCCGCTCAACCAGGAACATTTCGGTCCGTTGCTTGATCCCATCATCCGGGTCGACAGCCATGAGTTGGCTGATGTCGAAGCCGCTTTTGCCGAGCATGGTGCTCGTATCGCCGCAGTCATCGCCGAACCAGTGCAGGGAGCCGGTGGCGTGTATCCACCTGCGGCCGGGTATCTCGAACGAGTGCGTGAACTCTGCACCGAGCACGGCGCACTGCTCATCTTCGACGAGGTCATCACCGGGTTTGGTCGTCTGGGTTCCTGGTTTGCCGCCGAGTACTACGGCGTTGAGCCCGACCTGATCACCTTCGCCAAGGGCTGCACCTCCGGGTATCTGCCGCTTGGCGGTGTGGTGGTGGGCGATGCGGTGCTTGATGTCATCGAGGCTGATCCCACGTTCATCCTGCGTCATGGGTTCACCTATTCCGGTCACCCCACGGCGTGCGCGGCCGCGCTCGAGAACACCGCGATCCTGCTCGAGGAGAACCTCTTCGATCGAGTTCCCGCCATTGCTGAGCACATCGGGGGAGGACTGGCCCGGCTTGTCGACGAAGGCGTGCTCGCGTCATCACGCGGTGTTGGAGGCATCTGGTCGGCGGTGCTCCCTGAGGGTCTCGCCGCCCCGGCAGTTCGTAACGCGATGCTCGAGCGCGGGGTCATCGCCCGCCCGATCGGTGCGTCGATCATTGCGTTCTGTCCGCCGTTGGTCATCACCGATGAGCAGTTGCTGCAGTGTGTTGATGCGCTTGAGTCCTCGATCGCTGCCATGCGCTGATCCCAGGAAGCACGGCAGAACTCTGCGGTGACCGTTCGAGGTTCGAACTAGCGGGTTCCCCAGCTGTAGCTCTGCTTGGTGAGATGCATATAGGTGAAGGTCTCGGCATGCGAAACGCCAGGCGTCTGGCGAATCACTTCGTTGACCAGGGTGAGCAACTCGTCGGTATTTTCGCAGACGACCTCGCACATGATGTCGTAGCGACCGGTGGTGATGACCACGTAGGTGGCCTGTTCGATGGCGGCCAGCGCATCGGCGACCTCGCGAAGATTGCCGTCGACGTTGACGGCGATGAGCGCTTCGAGACTGAACCCCACGGCGATGGGATCGGTGACCGCCACGACCTGCATGGCGCCGCTGTCGATGAGTCGTTGCACTCGTTGGCGAACAGCGGCCTGCGACAGACCCACGAGTGGGCCGAGCTTGGCGTAGGGCATCCGACCATCGACCTGCAGTTCGCGGATGATGGCCTTATCGGTGTCGTCGAGATGCACCGGCGAGCCGGCCCGCACGATTGCTCGCTCATCGCCGACTGCGCGCAGCGGACGCTGGGATTTCACCCGAGCACCGATCCGAGCGGCACGAATGGCTTGGCGATCGATTCGGCCACGGCCTCGTTGGTGACGTGTCCGTTCATCGTGTTGACGCCCCCGGCGAGAGCAGTGTCGTGAGCGCAGGCATCGGCGACACCGTACCGGGCCAATGCGGCGAGATACGGCAGGGTGGCGTTGGTGAGCGCATGGGTGGATGTATGCGGAACTGCGCCCGGCATGTTGCCGACTGCGTAATGAAGCACGCCGTGTTTCTCGAACACCGGATCGGAGTGCGTGGTCTCATGCGAGGTCTCGATGCAACCGCCCTGATCGATGGCGATGTCGATGATGACGGCACCGGGCTTCATGGCCCGCACCATGTCCTCGCTGACCACCACGGGGGCGCGGCCACCGGGAACGAGGACTGCTCCAATGACGAGATCGGCCTCGGCCACGGTGCGCTCGACCATGCCGCGATTGGAACTGAGTGTGGTGACGCGACCCATCTGGATCTGATCGATGTGGCGGAGACGATCGATGCTCTTGTCGAGCAGGTCGACCTCGGCTTCGAGACCGGCGGCCATCCATGCGGCGTTCCAGCCAACATTGCCAGCGCCGAGGACGGCGACCCGGGCCGGACGAACACCAGGAGCGCCGCCGAGCAGCACCCCGCGGCCGCCGTTGTGGCGTTCGAGCAGATGGGCGCCGACCTGCACGCTCATGCGGCCGGCCACTTCGCTCATCGGAGCCAGCAGCGGCAGGGCGCCATCGGCCAACTGCACGGTCTCATACGCGATGCCGGTGACCTGTGCAGCCAACAGTGCATCGGCCACCTTCGGGTACGCGGCGAGATGGAGGTAGGTGAACAGCACGAGCCCGGGTCGGAAGTAACCGAACTCGGCCTCGAGCGGTTCCTTGACCTTGCACACGATGTCGGAGCGCTCCCAGACCTCGGCGGCTGAGGTCACGATGGTGGCGCCGGCCCGCACGTAGTCGTCGTCGGGGATGCTGGAGTCGAGACCGGCACCGGCTTCGATGAGCACGGTGGCCCCGGTATGCAGGACCTCGCGTACGCCGTCGGGGGTGATGGCGACGCGGTGCTCCTCGTGCTTGATCTCCTTGGGCACTCCGACGGTGAGAGCGGCGCTGCCCGAAGCGCTCATGATTCGGTGGCTGCCGTGACGAGCGGGTTCATACCCAGCTTCTCCATGCCCTCGATGAGCACAATGCGCAGGATGGCGACGATTTCGTCGAACTCCTTCGGACCGGCGGTGAGCGGCGGTGCCAGCTGGATGACGGGATCGCCGCGGTCGTCGGAGCGACAGATGAGTCCGAGTTCGAGGAAGCGTCGGGACAGATGCTGGCGGATGAGAAGTTCGCACTCATCGGCATCGAACGATTCCTTGGTCTCGCGGTTCTTGACCATCTCGATGCCGTAGAAGTACCCCATGCCCCGGATGTCGCCAACGATGGGGAGATCACGCAGTGTTTCCAACGCGGCGCGGAACGCGCCTTCGTTGGCGAGCACGTTCTCTATGAGACCGTCGCGTTCAAACAGTTCGAGGTTGGCAAGAGCGACCGCACAGCTCACGGGGTGACCGGCGAAGGTGAGACCGTGGGTGAACATCGCGCCTGGCTCGAGGAAGGGTTCGACCACCTTGTCGTGGACGATCATTGCGCCCAACGGCGAGTAGCCCGAGGTGAGGCCCTTGGCCGAGGTGAGGATGTCGGGCACGTAGCCGAGTCGCTCGGAACCGAACATGGCGCCGAGACGGCCGTAGGCACAGATGGTCTCGTCGGAGATCATGAGGATGTCGTAGGTGTCGCAGATTTCGCGCACACGGGTGAAGTACTCGGGCGGCGCCGTGAAGCAACCGCCGGAGTTCTGCACCGGCTCGACGAACACAGCAGCGACTGTGTCGGGGCCCTCGCGCAGGATGATCTGCTCGATGTCGTCGGCACACCACAGGTTGCAGCCATCGTTGGCCTTGGAACACGAGATGCAGCGGTATGCGTTGGTGTTCGCGGCGCGACCCACGCCGGGGACCAACGGCTCATAGTCCTGACGGAACGACGGGATGCCCGTGAGCGACAGCGCCCCCATGGTGGTTCCGTGGTAGCCGAGGTAGCGGGTGATCGCCTTGACCTTGGCCGGCATGTTGCGAAGCTTGAAGTACTTGCGGGCCAGTTTCCATGCGGACTCGATGGCTTCGCTGCCGCCGGTGGTGAAGAACACCCGGTTGAGATCGCCGGGTGCGAGCGAGGCCAACTTGCTGGCCAGTTCGATGGCGTTGGGATGGGCGTAGGTCCAGATGGGGAAGTAGCCGAGTTCGGCCCCCTGCTTGCCAGCTGCCTCGGCGAGCTCGGTACGACCATGTCCGGCCTGCACCGTGAAGAGTCCGGAGAGGCCGTCGAGGTATCGCTTGCCGTCGACATCCCAGATGTAGCAACCCTCCCCTCGTTCCATGATGGGGATGATCTCGTCGCTGGGGGCGAGTCGGGAGAAATGGCCCCAGAGATTGGCCTGGGCCATGGTGCGCAGTTCAGCAGGTGAACGGTTCATCGGGAACGCTCCGTGTGTTCGCCGTCGGCGGTTGCCGGTCGACGTGGTGGTTCGCCCCTGAAGTATTACGCGTGATTGTGGGTTCTGACAACCGATTCCATCGTGAAATCTGTGTTTCGTGCGTGATTTCGAACTGATTCTCCCCTCGGGCCACCGAAATGTCACACGAATTGGCAATCCACGCACGAATTCGTGATCTCAGCTGGACCGGTTCCAAGGTGCCCACGCTGACCAGTTTCGATTGAGCCTCCCGCGGAGATTCTCATACGACGACGAGAGCGACTCCTGAGAGAACGATGACGAGTGCGAGGATTTCGGACCTGATCATCCTTTCCTTCAGAATCAGAAATGCAAGGACCCCGGTCGCGATCGGACTGATCGAGGAAAGAACCGAAACGATGCCGAGGTCGCCATTGTCGGCGGCGGTGTAGAACGCGATGTGGGTCAATCGAACCGCACACGTGAACTTTGCTCCGTCGGCATGGCCGGGGGATGGGCGCATGACGAAGGAGAGCCAGCTTTGCTGGGGCGGGTTGGGAGAAATGGCCTCAGAGATTGGCCTGGGCCATGGTCGGCCAGTTGGCCTTCCCTAGAGTGCATCTGGTGAGAAGAACGGTCGCCGCGAAAACGCAAGCAGTCCATTCGGCCGCACTGGCGTTGATTGACAGCGATGGCATTGATGCCGTGACGATGACCGAGGTCGCGGAACTTGCGGAGGTCTCCCGGGCATGGATCAACACGGTGTTCTCGAGCCGTAGCCACCTCATCGCTGAAGTGATTTGTACCCACACTGCCGCGTCGTTGAGTACGGCGATCGATTCGCTTACCGATGCGATTGCTTCAGCAGTGGGCCCGGCGGAGGCAGGCGAGTTGTTCGAGCGTGTGGCGAGCGAGATGAACCAGACGATTGTCATCGAGCAGCACTGGCACTACCTCGAGATGGTTGCGTGGACATTCACCGAGTCCGACGCGATCGAACCGGTGCAGTGGTCACTGCGCCGGGTACATGCGGCGCTCGAACGTTGTGTGTTCGTTGCCGATGACCGGGGCTGGTTGCGCCCGGGGCTTGGACCGGTGACGGTCACCATGCTTCTTCTCGCCGCCTCGGTCGCTTCCCGAGTGGAAGGGATTGGAGCTGATCGTTCGATCGAGCGGACCCCGGAGGGGAGCCTCCTGCGATGGGCGATCTCCGCAATGTTCGATGTCGATGTCGATGTCGATGCACAGGTGGGAGCACAGCGGCGGGGTTCGCACGGATTCGGGTCGCCTTTCGAGACCCGCCATGATGCGGTGGCGCAACGGATCCTGCGGTCGGCGACGTCGGAGCTTGAGTCGACCGGTGTCGATGGGTTCAACCTCCGGACCGTGTCGAACGACGCATCGGTCTCCTGGTCGGCGATGTACCGGCGGTTCCCTGATCGCCGAGCACTCCTCGAGGGTGCCGGCCAGGAGTTGTTGGGCCGACTTCAGGTGACATCTGTGGAGCAGTTGCGCAGTTCGCTTGCCGAATTGCGCAATGAGGAATCTGGGCCTGCCGCGGAGGTTGACGAGGAGGACCCCGTCGCGCTGCTCGCAGCATCGATCACTGCGCTCTCTCGGGAGCAGAGCCAAGGGTTCTTCATCGCACTCGCAGCCACCCGAAGCACGTCGGCGGCACAGGTGTTGATGGAGCAGCAGTCGGAGCGCGTTCGAGCTCATGTTGATGCACTTCGCTCAGCGTTCGGGGCCAATCCAGGAGCGGGGGTGGAACGTCTCGCAGGCGTATGTCGGATCATCGCCTTCGCCGCCGCGCTGTTCGACGCCTTACCGGAGGTCGACATCGAACCAGATGTGCTCATCGAGTCCTATCGATCACTCATCGGACGGGCACTCATCGGGGAGTGATGCTCTGGACTTGGTGAGGTGGATCCTGCACGTTGGCATCTGAACGGCAGATGGGAGCAGGTGTCAAAAGTGTGGTTTGTGGTTTGCGGGAGGATGGACGGAAATGGCCGCAGCATCTGGTCTCCACCCTCTCGGGTGGGTCGACTGGATGACGGCCGGTCCAGGACAGAGGAATGGTCATGATGGTCAGAGGTCGTGTCGGTAGATTTTCAGCTGTTCTCTTGGCGTCGATTCTTGTGTTTGTCGGATCGGTGGCGGCTGCTCCGGCGTCATCTGCCGAGATCGGTGTTGATTGGACGAACCACGCCGCTGCCGAGTCGAACTTCTGGTCCTCGGTTACCTACGGCAATGGTGTGTTCGTCGCCGTGTCCCGTGATGGAGCCCATCAGGTGATGACGTCGCCCGATGGCGAGACCTGGACTGCTCGCACCGCCGCAGAGGCGAACCGCTGGGAATCAGTCACTTTCGGCAATGGCCTGTTCGTCGCCGTGGCGTCCATAGGCATTGGCACGCATCTCGTGATGACGTCGCCCGATGGGATCACGTGGACCGCTCGGTCGCAGGCCGATGACAGCTCTTGGTCCTCGGTGACCTACGGCAA
>WLCQ01000051.1 GCA_009705225.1 Actinomycetota bacterium
GCCTTGGTGGGGAACAGCATGAGCGCGGTTGCTGGTCGGGGCCCTGCGACCGATTCGGCGATGGGGAGTTGGAAGCACAGCGATTTTCCCGATGCGGTTCCGGTGGCGATCGCCACGGATTGTCCCGCCCGGGCATGATCGATGGCTTCAACCTGATGTGACCACAGCCTCGGGGAACCGAACGCGTCGGCCACCGCCGCACTCAGCGGTTGCGCGAGCTCGCCGTGCCGGGCGGTTCGAGTCGGTAGCCGTTCGACATGGACGAGGCGCGGGTCCGAGCTGAGGGACGCGACGAGCTGATCGAGAGGGATCGGTGTCGGTTCGCGTTCGAGTGTGCTCTGGTCAGCCGTCGCGTCAGCCGTCGCGTCAGCCGTCGCGTCAGCCGTCGCGCCAGCGGTCGGGTCAGTGGTTACGGGTTCGGTTTCGGATCGGGCACGACGAGCCATCAGGGTCGATGGTACGGCGAGGGTGAGACGACACACCCCTCAGGTCGTTGATGGCGGCGGGTACTGTCGCGTGATGCGCCGGCGAGCACGACACCTGATTCCATGAGCATCGAATTGGTGATCTCGCAGTCGGGACCAGTCACCATCGTGGGTCTGATCGGTGATCTCGACCTCGCAGCGGCCCCCGTTGCCCGCTCACAGTTGCTCGCCGCTGTCCATGAGGCTGATGGTCTGCCGCTTGTGGTTGTCGATCTCCTCGGCGTCGATTTCCTCGATGCCATCGGCATCGGCGTGCTGTTCGCCGGTGTGGTGGTGTGTCGGTCCCGTGGTGGTGATCTCGCGATCTGTCGACCGGAACCGCAGGTCGCGGCGGTGCTGCGACTCACGCGGGTGGATGAGATCCTGCCGATCCACCTCAGTGTTGCTGCCGCTGAGGCGGAACTGCTCGCGTCGAGCGGCTCTGGGGCACGGTAATCAAGACGTCACATTCGGGAAACATTTCCTTGCCTAGCCCCGACTAGACAGTTCTCCATGCAAGGGTCCCCCGACGTCCACGACGAACATCCCTGGTCGCATACCTGGCTCGGTACTGACCGTTTGCTCGCCCGCAGGTTGGCGCGCCCGGCCGCCCGTTTCCTTGCCATTGAGGCGTCTAGTGGCATCCTCCTGATTGTCGCCACGGTGGTCGCCCTTCTGTGGGCCAACTCGCCGTGGAAAGACTCCTATGCCAGTTTCCTGAACGCTGAAGTCATCTTCGACGCCGGCCCGGTGGGTTTCCATCTCACGCTGCAGGAGTTCGTCAACGATGCCCTGATGGCGTTCTTCTTCTTCGTTGCCGGACTCGAGATCAAGCGCGAACTGGTGAAGGGCGAGCTCCGAGATCGGAAGGCGGCGGCGTTACCGATCATTGCCGCGCTCGGCGGCATGATCGTTCCGGCGATCATCTATTACCTGCTCAATGCCGGAACTCCGAGTGCGCACGGGTGGGGAATCCCGATGGCCACCGACATCGCGTTCGCCGTTGGCATCGTCTCACTTCTCGGTAACCGGGTTCCAGTGGCGCTCAAGCTCTTCCTGCTCACGCTTGCGGTCGCCGATGATCTCGGCGCGATCGCGGTGATCGCTGTCTTCTACAGCCAGAGTGTCAGCTTCGTCTGGCTCGGTGGCGCGGTGGCACTTCTCGTTCTGGTTTGGTTCATGCGCCGCCGTCGCATTTGGTATGGCCCGCTCTACTTCGCCATCGCGATTGTCGTCTGGTACTGCATGCTCAAGTCCGGGGTTCACGCCACTGTTGCTGGTGTGGCGATGGGTTTCCTCACTCCCACTGATGCATTGCGGCCCGATCTCGATGCTGAGGCCATCGCCGATCGGCTCGAAAATCGCGCCGAACTCTCGGCCGAAGACGTCCAGCAAGCCTCATTCCTCATCAAGGAATCGGTGCCGGTGGGGGAGCGACTCGTCGACCGACTGCTCCCATGGACCAGCTACGTCATCATTCCGATCTTCGCGTTGTGCAATGCGGGCATCCTGCTCACCGGTGAGGCGTTGCGACAGGCCGCCGGTTCCTCTGTGACCTGGGGTGTTGGTCTCGGGCTCGTCGTGGGTAAGACCGTCGGTGTGTTCGGCGCGGCACTGCTCGCCATCAAGATCGGCATTGCGGTGCGTCCACGCGGGGCCACGAATCTGCACATGATCGGCATCGCTATGGCCGCCGGTATCGGATTCACCGTCGCCCTCTTCGTCACCGGGCTGGCCTTCGACGAACCGGGCTATACCGATCAGGCCAAGGTGGGAATTCTCATGGCCTCGTTCGTGGCAGCGGTGCTCTCGGCGTTCGTGCTGCGCATGGCCGCGTCACGCGCTTCAGCTCGCGAACTCGAGATCGAAGCCGCGGAGAACGCTGAGATGTTCGAGCAGCGCCCGCTGGTGGCAGATTGAACTGAAACTCTGTGTGACCGGAGTGCCTTCTGTGACCGGCGCGAACGGGGGGCGTCAGTCAGCCTGGAGATGACGACCGAGCTCGCGGCGGGCGAGCTGCATACGGTGCACCTCATCGGGACCATCGGCGAACCGCAGGGTGCGCAGACCGGCGTACATGCCGGCGAGCGGGAAGTCCTGTGAGACGCCGCCGCCGCCGTGGGCCTGGATGGCCCGGTCGACCACCCGAAGCGCCATGTTGGGGGCGACAACCTTGATGGCGGAGATCTCGATTCGAGCACCCTTGTTGCCTACGGTGTCCATGAGCCATGCGGTCTTCATGGTGAGCAGACGGGCCTGTTCGATCTCGATGCGCGAGTCGGCGATCCATTCCTGGATGACGCCCTGCTCGGCCAACGACTTGCCGAAAGCTTCACGGGCAACCACGCGGCGGCACATGAGTTCGAGGGCGCGTTCAGCGATACCGATGCAGCGCATGCAGTGATGGATGCGACCCGGGCCGAGACGGGCTTGGGCGAGGGCGAAACCGCCACCCTCTTCGCCAAGGATGTTCGACACCGGCACACGCACATTGTCGAATCGCAGTTCGCAGTGTCCTTCGCGGTCGTTGTAGCCGAACACGAGGAGATCTCGAACAATGGTGAGACCCGGGGTGTCCATGGGCACCAGGACCATCGACTGCTGACGGTAGGTGGGAGCGTCGGGGTCGGTCTTGCCCATGACGATGGCTACCTTGCAGCGCGGATTGGCCGCACCGCTGATCCACCACTTGCGCCCGTTGAGCACGTACTCGTCGCCCTCTCGGCGGATCGAGAGTTGGATGTTGCGGGCATCGCTCGACGCGACATCTGGCTCGGTCATCGCGAAGCAGGAGCGGATCTCACCGGCCAGCAGCGGCACGAGCCACTGCTCCTTCTGCTCTGGGGTACCGAACAGCGACAGGATCTCCATGTTGCCGGTGTCGGGTGCGGCCGAATTGAGCGCTTCCGGCGCCAGGGGGCTGCGGCCGCTGATCTCGGCGAGCGGCGCATAGTCGGTGCTCGAAACCGGGTCGGGGGTCCATTCGGTGACATGGGGCAGGAACAGGTTCCAGAGTCCGCGTTCGCGGGCCTTGGCCTTGAGCTCCTCCATGACATGGGGATGGAAGTGGGGGTCGCCCGACTCGGCCATCTGCTGGGCGAAGACGGGTTCGGCCGGGTAGATCTCCTCGTCCATGAACGCCTGGAGGCGTTCGATGAGATCAGCGGCGCGTGGGCTCGGTGCGAAATCCATCAAAGGTTCCTTGTGGGGTTGAGTTACTGGCCGGCGCGGCCGTAGTCGTCCTCGAGGCGGACGATGTCGTCCTCGCCGAAGTAGTCGCCCATCTGCACCTCGATGAACTCGAGGAGTTCGGTGCCGGGATTTCGCACACGGTGATCGGCACCGCGGGGAATGTCGATGGAGGCTCCCGGTTCGACGGTGATGTCCTCGCCGTTGAGGGTGACAAGCGCGGTGCCGGCCACGACGGTCCAGTGTTCGGCCCGGCGATGATGCAGCTGGTACGACAGACGCTGACCGGGTTCGACGACGATGCGCTTGACCTTGCAGGTCGGACCATCATCGAGGATGTAGTAGCGACCCCAAGGGCGGATTTCCCCGTTGAAGTCAGCACCGTGATCGCTGGGGCCTTCGGACTCGGACATCCGGTGAGTATGGCCGAAAAATGTTGTCTGGGGCGACCACATCGGCGGTGTCGAAGAAATTTCCGGGGACCCCCGTAGGGGTCCCCGACTGGGCCGAATGGCGGGGCGCGGTTGACAGAAGCGTCGCCATGCTCCAATCCTGTCGAACATGTCCGGCCCCCTCGTCATCGTTGAGTCACCCACCAAAGCGAAGAAGATCACCGAGTTCCTGAGTGGTCAGTCCACTGGTGGTGATGCCCCCACCGTCATCGCCTCGGTGGGCCATATCCGTGATCTCGTCACGAAGGCGAGCCACCTTCCTGCCGGTGATCAGAAGCAGTGGTGGTCGTACCTCGGCATCAACCCCGACGCTGATTTTCAGCCGTTCTATGTGGTCCATGACTCCAAGAAGTCACTCGTCGCGGATCTGAAGCGAGCACTCAAGAACGCCGACTCCCTCTATCTCGCAACCGATGAGGATCGAGAGGGTGAGGCCATCGCCTGGCATCTTCTCGAGGCGCTCAAGCCGCCCAAGGGCATGCCGGTGCATCGCATGGTCTTCCACGAGATCACCGCGCCGGCCATTCGTGAGGCGTTCGCCAACCCCCGCGAACTCGATCTCGATCTGGTGGCTGCCCAGGAGACCCGTCGACTCCTCGACCGTCTCTATGGCTACGACGTCTCGCAGGTGGCGTGGCGCAAGGTCAACCGCGGTCTGTCCGCAGGCCGTGTGCAGAGCGTGGCCACTCGTCTCGTGGTTGAACGGGAGCGCGAGATCATGGCGTTCGTGTCCGCCGACTGGTGGGACATCAAGGGCACGTTCGCTGCGGCGTCCGAGCCCATTCCGTTCGAGGCGAAGTTGGTGGCCGTCGATGGCGCCCGTGTCGCCACTGGCAATGACTTCAGCGATTTCGGCGAACTCACCCGCGCCGATCGCGTCGTGCTCACCGAGGATGACGCCCGGGGCCTGGCCAGTGAACTCACCACTGCGGCCTTCGCGGTTCGTTCGGTTGAGTCCAAGCCGTATCGCCGCCGCCCCTTCGCTCCGTTCATCACCTCGTCGTTGCAGCAGGTGGCCGGTCGCATGCTCAAGATCTCGGCCAAGCAGGTCATGAGCATGGCCCAGAGCCTGTATCAGCAGGGCTACATCACGTACATGCGCACCGACTCCACCAGCCTTTCGGGTGCTGCCATCGCGGCGGCCCGGGCCGAGGCCACCGAACGTTTCGGTGCTGGTTCGGTGCCGGACTCACCGCGCACATTCGGCACGCAGGCCGTCAACGCCCAGGAGGCCCATGAGGCCATCCGTCCCGCTGGCGACCGTTTCCGTTCACCGGCCGAGGTTCGCAATGAGGTGCAGCCCGGCGAGGCCCGTCTCTACGAGCTGATCTGGAGCCGCACCCTTGCCAGTCAGATGATCGACGCCACCGGTGAGACCGTCACCGTGCGCCTCGGTGCCGGAACGTCCTCGGGTCGCGACGCCGAGTTCTCCGCCGCTGGCACGGTCATCACCGAGCGGGGCTGGATGCAGGCCTACGACTGGAGCCCCTCCGACGACAGCGAAGAGGACTCCGAGCGTCGTTTGCCGCCGGTGCGCGAAGGCGACGCCCTCGATGCAACCGATCTTTCCCCCGAGGGCCACACCACGAAACCGCCAGCCCGGTTCACCGAGCCCACGCTCGTGGCCAAGCTCGAGGAGCTTGGCGTGGGTCGGCCGTCCACCTACGCCTCGATCATCGAGACCATCCAGAACCGCGGGTATGTCTGGAAGAAGGCCTCTGCTCTCGTGCCGAGTTGGACCGCCTTCGCTGTCACCACGATGCTCGAACAGCATTTCGCCGAACTGGTCGACTACGGGTTTACCCGTGATCTCGAGGGCGTGCTCGATCGCATCGCCACCGGTGAGGTCGACCGGGTGGCCACCCTCGAGGACTTCTATTTCGGCGTCCAGGGTGACGATGGTGTTCGTAGCGGTGGCCTGCATGATCTCGTCACCGATCGACTTCCCGAGATCGATGCCGCGGCCATCAACACTTTCGAGCTCGGCGAAGACGACAACGGCATGATGATCATCGCCAAGCCGGGTCGATACGGCCCATATGTGCAGCGCGGTGACGACACTGCGAGCGTCCCCGAGACGTTGGCGCCGGCGGATCTCACGGTGGAGAAGGCGCTCGAACTCCTGCGGATGCCCAAAGGGGGAAAGCCCATCGGTATGGATATTGAAACCGGCCTCACCGTGTTCGTCATGAGCGGCAAGTTCGGCCCGTATGTGCAGCTCGGCGAGACCGACGAAGCTCCGGACGCGAAGCCCCGCCGGGCATCGTTGTTCAAGGGCATGGACCCCTACGACGTTTCTCTCGACACGGCGCTCGAGCTGCTCTCGTTCCCCAAGTTGCTCGGCGCTGACCCCGAGACCGGTGAGCCCATCCGGGCCCAGAACGGCAAGTTCGGGCCGTATCTCACCAAGGGTGATGAGGGCGACGACATCAAGCCTGATTCCCGTTCGTTGGCCAGTGAAGAGGAACTGCTCACGGTCACGCTGGCCGAGGCGCTGCGCCTGTTCTCCGAACCTAAACGGCGGGGACGCTCCGCTCCGAAGGCACCATTGGCCGAACTCGGCCCTGATCCCGTCACCAATCGACCGATGGTGATCAAGGACGGCAAGTTCGGCCCCTATGTCACCGATGGCGAGAGCAATGCGTCGCTTCGCGTCGGCGATGATCCCACCTCCCTCAGCCCCGAACGCGGTGCCGAACTGCTGCAAGCCCGGCGCGAAGCCGTGGCCAACGGCACTGTCGGAACCAAGAAGGCCCCAGCGAAGAAGACGGCTGTGAAGAAGGCTGGCGCCAAGAAGGCCGGCGCCAAAAAGTTAGGGACGAAGAAGGCCGGCACGAAGCGAGCGGCGAAGAAGCCTGCTGGCGATGGTGTCGCTGGAACTGTTCGGCGCACTGTGGCCAAGGGTGCATCCACCCGTTCGAAGGCCGGGGCCAAGAAGGCCACCATCGTGCGGTCCTCGGCCCAGCGCGACGCGGGCATCCCGGGCTCGAACAACTGAGCAGTTGCAATCCGGTAGTGCCGGATCCGGCGTGGTCATCGTCGTAGGGTTGTGTCATGGCTGTGCCCCGCCCCGGCCCCCGGGACGACGCAGAAGCTCCCGGGAGCGAGCAGGATCCGGAGACCCCGATCGACGAGGTCTCCGCTCCCGCGACCACCGGAACCGATGACCCCACTCTCACAGATCTGTCGAGATCCGATGTGCTCGATGCCGGTGACGACACCGAGGCCTACTTCACCCCCTATGCCGCAGATCGGGCCGGATGGCATGTCCGACTCTTCGGTTCGCCGGAGTTCTTCCGACTCTGGATCGTGCAGGTTGTCTCGGCCACGGGTGACTGGTTGGGGTTCTCGGCCATCATCCTGCTCGCGGCGAGCGTTGGCGGCGGCGCTGGCGCGGGAGCGATCTCGTTGGTCATGGCTGCGCGGATCGTGCCGGGCTTCTTCTTCGGTCCCCTCGCTGGTGTGCTCGTCGATCGTTGGGATCGCAAGAAGGTCATGGTCTCGTGCGATATCGGCCGGGCGATCGTGCTCGCTCTCCTGCCGTTCGTCGGTGATGTGGTGGGACTGGTGCTGGCCTCACTCGCGCTCGAGGTGCTCACCTTGCTGTGGGGTCCGGCCAAGGATTCCGAAGTCCCCAATCTCGTGCCCCGCGATCACCTCACAACTGCCAACTCGCTGTCGTTAGCCGCGGCGTACGGCACGTTCCCGTTCGCGTCGTTGCTGTTCGCGCTGCTCGCCGGAATCTCAATCTGGGTGGGGCAGATCCCCGGGCTCCATTGGCTCGATAACAACCAGATGGCGCTGGCCTTCTACTTCGACGTCGTCACATTCCTGTTCTCGGCGTGGATGATCCATCGACTACGCCTGCCGTCGCGACCGAAGCGCATCGATGCACTCGCCGACGAGAGTCGTCGCGTTGATCTTCGTCGAACGATCGACGAACTCGTCGACGGATGGCGTGAAGTGTTCTCGAACCACACCGTGCGGGCAGTGAACCTTGGTCTGGCCACCGGCCTCATCGGTGGCGGCATGCTCATTCCGCTCGGAGCCGTTTTCTCCACCGAGGTGCTCGGCGCAGGTGCTGCCGGTTTCGGTCTGTTCACCACCGCACTTGGTTTCGGGGTGGCCATCGGGGTGGTTGGGGTGTCGGCGCTGCAGAACAAGCTGCCGAAGACCACCGTGTTCACCGGCTCGTTGTTCATGGCCGGCATCTCGCTGTTCCTGGCGGCCTCGTCCTCCTCGCTGCCGGTGGCGTTCACGTTCGTCCTGTTGATGGGCATGTCCGTCGGCCCGGTGTACGTCATCGGCTACGCGCTCCTCCAGCAGGAAGTGGATGACGACATGCGCGGCCGGGTGTTCAGTTCGCTCAACACCCTTGTGCGTCTCTGCATCCTCATCTCGATGGTGGTCGGCCCTCTTCTCGCTGCCCTGCTCGGGAGCATCTCGGCCTCGCTCTTCGACAGTGAGATCACCATCGGTGGCATCACGATCTGGCTGCCCGGTGTTCGTCTCGCGCTGTGGTTGGCGGCCTCGATCATCGTGATGGCGGGGTTCGCAGCGCTGGCTTCGCTGCGGGCCGGGCAGCGTGAGCACAGCGCGGACGAGTCACCTCATCCGTCACGTCGATCCATGCCTAGCGTGAAGGATTGATCATGGGTACGACATCGCCACGAGGAAGCTTCATCGCGTTCGAGGGTGGCGAGGCCTGCGGCAAATCCACACAGTCGCGGCTGCTGGCCGACGCGCTTGATGCACTCCTGACCAGAGAGCCGGGCGGCACCCTCATCGGCGCGCGAGTTCGCGAACTCGTGCTCTCACCTGGGACGGTCGGGCTCGATGCCCGGGCCGAGGCGCTTCTCATGGCGGCTGATCGGGCCCAGCATGTGGCTGAAGTTGTCGAACCCGCGCTCCGGTCAGGCCGCCATGTCGTCACTGATCGGTTCGCCGGTTCGTCCATCGCGTACCAGGGCTACGGGCGAAGTCTCCCGGTCGAGGAGATCCGTCAACTCTCGATGTGGGCGACCGCCGGTATCTGGCCGGATCTCATCGTGATGCTTGATGTGCCCGCCTCAGAGGCCGATCGTCGTCTTGGCGCGCAACGTGACCGCATGGAGGCTGAACCAGCTTCTTTCCACGCTGCAGTGATCGAAGGGTTCCGCGCCCAAGCGGCAGCCGAACCCGAGCGCTGGGTCGTGATCGACGGAACCGGGACGATCGAGCAGGTGGCACTGAGCGTGCGCACGGTCGTGGCCGAGCGACTACAACTGCGGTTGTGAGCCACCCGACCGGACCCGGCACCCTCGACGCCGAACTCGCAGGGGTTGAGTTGTTCGCAGGTGTCATCGGACAGCCAGATGCGATCGCTCAGGTCAGGGCTGCCAGCCGGGCGCCGGTGCACGCGTATCTCTTGGTGGGACCGCGCGGAAGTGGGAAACGAGCGCTCGCCCGGGCCTTCAGCGCCGCGTTGCTGAGCGAGGGACGCACGGGCGACGACGCAGTTCGACACGCCACCCTTGCGCTCGCCGAAGCCCATCCCGATCTCAATTTGATTGAGCGCAAGGGAGCCTCGATCTCCACCGAGCAGGCCGATGCGATCGTGTCCGCTGCCGCCCGTGCCTCGGTGGAGGGTGGTCGCAAGATTCTCGTGCTCGACGAGTTCCATCTCGTGCGGGATGCGGCGCCGAAACTGCTCAAGTCCATCGAGGAGCCTCCGCCGGGAACCGTGTTCCTCGTCCTCGCCGACGAGATCCCACCCGAGCTGATCACGATCGCCAGTCGCTGTGTGCGGATCGATCTTGTCGCGGTTCCGGCCGACGCCATCGCCGAAGCGCTGATCGCCGAGGGTATCGATCCCGAACTGGCCACCCAGGTCGCCACATCGGCGGCTGGTGATCTCGGTCGGGCCCGGCTGTTGGCGACCGATCCGCGCCTGGCCCTGCGTCGTGCAGCATGGCGGGAGGTTCCCGATCGGCTCGACGGCACGGGTGCCGCAGCTGTTGAGCAGGTCGACTCCCTGCTCGCCATGATCGACGATGCCATGGCGCCGCTGGCCGTCGTCCACGCGGCCGAAGTGGAGGCACTCGCGCAGATCATCAAGGAGCGCGGCGAACGCGGCTCGGGTCGCAAGCCTCTCGAAGACCGTCACAAACGGGAGGTTCGCCGCCACCGCACCGATGAGATTCGATTCGGATTGGCAGAGCTCTCGCGACGACTCCGCGACGACATGCTCATTGCCAACCAGCCGGAAGCGCATATCGCGGCGATTGCTGCCATTGCTGCGGTTGCGGCCGAATCGGTGCGCAATCCCAACGAACGACTTCAGCTCGTCTCACTCTTCCTCGGGTTGGGCCATCTTCGCTCTTGATGGCTGAAGCGTCGCTGCGGCTACGATCACTCCACCCCGCCCGGGTAGCTCAGTCGGCAGAGCGGCTCACTCGTAATGAGCAGGTCAGGAGTTCGATTCTCCTCTCGGGCTCTCATGGCTGATCAGGAACTGTTCGCGCAGCAGGCGATGGAGTTCATGCCCGCGCTCTACTCCGCGGCACTGCGCATGACTCGCAATCCTTCCGATGCCGAGGATCTCGTCCAAGAGACCTATCTCAAGGCATTCCGCAGCTTCGGAGGGTTCGAGCAGGGAACCAATCTGCGGGCTTGGCTCTATCGAATTCTCACCAACACGTTCATCAACTCCTATCGGTCCAAGAAGCGCCGGCCGACCGAGACCGAACTCGATGAGGGTGAGGACCTCCATCTCTATCGTCGTCTCGGCGGTCTCGAGGCGGTTCTGGCCTCGCGCAGCGCCGAGGATGAACTCATGGACTGGTTCACTGATGTTGAGGTGAAGAACGCCCTTGAAGCGCTTCCCGAGAACTTCCGGATCCCGGTTCTGCTGGCTGATGTCGAGGGTTTCTCCTACAAGGAGATCGCCGAGATGCTCGACATTCCGATCGGAACGGTCATGAGTCGGTTGCATCGGGGAAGAAAATCGCTGCAGAAGCAGTTATATGAGTTCGCCCTCTCCCGCGGGCTCACGGGCCGCGACACCCAGCCCGTCCTCGAAGATCTCGAGCCCAGCTCGACCCAACCCGGCTCGAACCTGCCCTGACCGTGATCGGATCCCACTGAACCATGCCTGACATCCACGATCACACGCATGCGCCTCGTGTCGATTGCGAGCAGGCGCTCGCCGAGATCTACACGTATCTCGACGGCGAACTCACGGACGAGAAACGCACGCTCATTGCTGGCCATCTCGAGGGTTGCAATCCCTGTATCGAGGTCTACGACTTCGAGGCCGAACTCCGTGTTGTCATCTCCACCCGGGCCCGCAACGAAGCTGTCCCCGAAACACTGCGGATGCGCATCGCCGAGAAGCTCACGCTGTTCGTCCGGGGCGAGATCCCCGACGTTGAAGCCAGTTCGGATGCCGGCGCAGATCCCAGTGCTGATTTCGGGGCTGATTTCGGGGCCGGCGCTGATCCCCGCATTGGCCAGCCCCCCGCATCAGACGCCTAGGATCGGGTCATGACTTCACTTCTGGCCGTCGTCTGGCACTTCTGGATCGCCGCAGCGCTCGTGGTGCCTGCGATCCTCGCGGTTCTCGGCATCATCGCCGGGTACGTCTACAAAGTCGTGATGCCCCGCTACCCGAAGCGCTGAGCGAAATGTCGAGCTCGGTCGATTGGTCGGTGGCCGAGCGGATCGCTGTTCGCACCTCGCGCACCGAGCCCTTCGCCCGCAGCTATCACTACGACTCGCTCGAGCCGGACTTCACCCGACTCACCGCGCTCGCCGAGTCGCTCGTGGAGCAGGAGACCGGTCTTCGTTCACTCGCCGGCCCCGCCCGCGCCCGGGTCACGGATCGGGCGGGTTGGATCCACGCCAACATTTCCGCTTTTCGTCGCCTGCTTGATCCACTGATCGAGAAATTCGACACGCGGTCCGGTTCGGGTCTGGCAGCACCGGTGATGGCCAAGATCGCGGGGGCGGAACTCGGCATGGTCCTGGGCTGGATGTCGGGCCGGGTGCTCGGTCAGTACGACCTTCTCGTCGTGGAGGAAGAGGATCCGCTCGATCAGGACATCGTGTACTACGTGGGTCCGAACGTGTTGGCTATCGAGAAGAAGTTCGCCTTTCCGCCCGAGCAATTCCGGTTGTGGTTGGCGCTTCATGAGGTCACCCATCGAGCTCAGTTCACTGGTGTTCCGTGGTTACGCGAGCACTTCATCTCGCTCGTGCATGAAACCGTCGGTGCCGTTGATCCCGACCCGGGTCGGCTCTTCGAGAGCTTCTCGAAGGCAGCCATCGCTTGGCGTTCCGGCACGAACCCGCTGGCCGACGGCGGGATCGCCGCGCTGGTCGCCGGTCCGGAGCAGCGGGTCATCATCGACCAGGTCACCGGAATGATGAGCCTGCTCGAGGGACATGGCGATGTCACCATGGATCGCGCCGGTCAGGGTCTCGTGCCCAGTGCTGCTCGTTTCGGCGAAGTGTTGCGCGAACGACGAGAGTCGGCCAAGGGTCTGGCCAAATTGATCCAACAACTGATTGGACTCGAAGCCAAGCTCAACCAGTACGCCCAGGGTGAAGCGTTCATCGCTGCGGTGGAACGGGCCGGTGGGCCCGGGCTGCTCTCTCGCGCCTGGGAGTCCGCCACCAATCTGCCGAGCCTTCTCGAGATCCGTGAGCCACACCGATGGATCGAGCGGATGCAGGCTCCCGTCGCGGTGGCCTGAGTCGTGCGGGTCGCAGCATCGACCCCGGCGGTCAGTATCCGGTGACCCCGATCGCCGAACAACTCCGGGCCCGGCACAGCGAACTGCTGGCGCATTGTCGGTTCCCGCTCCAGGGAACCGCACTGGTGTGCGGCGTCTCCGGGGGCGCCGATTCTGTTGCGTTGCTCGTGCTCGCGGTGGCGGCTGGCTGCGAGGTCACTGCGGTCCATGTCGACCACGGATTGCGTGTGGGCTCCGCGCAGGAGGCCGATCTGGTTGCCCGCGCGGCTGCTGCGCTCGGGGCCTCGTTCCGAGCAGAACGGGTCGACGTCGGAGCGGGGCCGAATCTCGAAGCCCGCGCTCGCGCCGCTCGCTTGGCGGTGCTCGGCCCGGAGGCCGCTCTCGGGCATACCGCCGATGATCGGGCCGAGACGATCCTTATCAACATGATCCGCGGCGCCGGCCTCGACGGTCTCGCCGGTATCCGTCCGGGACCGCGTCATCCCATCCTCGGTCTGCGCCGCAGCGACACCGAAGCAGTATGCGCAATCGAGGGTTTTGAGCCGTTCCAGGATCCGTCGAACCGTGACCCGGCGTTTCTCCGTAACCGGGTGCGCGGCGAACTACTGCCATTGCTGCGCGATCTCGCTGATCGCGATGCCGTCCCGCTGCTTGTTCGTCAGGGCGACCTGTTCGCTGATGTGTCCGACCATCTGAGGGCCGAGGCCCTACTGCTCGATGTCACCGACGCCCGGGCGCTTTCTGCCGCCCCAGTTGTTGTGGCCCGGGTGGCGGTTCGTGAATGGCTGCGTGCGGGAATGACCGAGCACCATCCCCCGGATGCCGCGACCATCGAACGGGTTCTCGCTGTGGCCCGCAACGACGTCCTCGCCACCGACATCGGTGGTGGTCGTCGGGTGGAGCGAACCGCGGGTCGCCTCCGACTCGTCGGCTCTGTTCCGAACGCCTGAGCCTCTCCCGAGCCCAGCTTCGGGGTGGACTAGCTTCGGGGTTCGTGTCAGGAACACTTGAAGGTTCATCGTCTTTCCCGCATCCCGACGATGATCCGGTACTCGGCGACATCGTCGTCTCCCAGGAGGCACTTGAGCGTCGACTCTCCGAACTCGGAGCACAGATCACTGCCGACTACGCCGGTCGTGCCCCACTCCTGGTCTGTGTGCTCAAGGGTGCGGTGTTGTTCATGGCTGATCTCGCCCGCCACATCCAGCTCCCGGTCGAGCTCGATTTCATGGCGGTGTCCTCCTACGGAACTGCGACCAAAACAAGTGGTGTGGTTCGGATCGTCAAGGACCTTGATATCGATCTCGGCGGACGCGATGTCATCGTGGTCGAGGACATCGTCGACAGCGGTCTCACGCTGAATTACCTGCTCAAGAATCTCGCCGCCCGCCATCCGGCCTCGCTGGCGGTCTGCGCCCTGCTTCTCAAGGAGGGCCAGCAGAAAGTGGAGCCGGATCTCGCCTATGTGGGTTTCCGGATCGCCAATACCTTCATCGTCGGGTACGGGCTTGATGTGGCTGAGCGGTACCGGAATCTTCGCGATATCCGCACCTACATCGGTTCCGATGGCGACGATTCGTAGATTCTCGGGCGAGAATAGGCGTCCGCCCTCCGAGCTCCCGGCCCCGTGACCGC
>WLCQ01000052.1 GCA_009705225.1 Actinomycetota bacterium
ACGCGGCCCGACCGGGTACTGATTGGGCGGGATACAGCCCCGATCGCTATCCGCTTGGTGCGCTGCTGCAACGTTGCTATTCGCGTGTTGCGGTCGTCGACGGCCTGCCCGTGTGGCGTCGCGACGAAGTGCGCTGTCCGGCCTGACCCTCACGCAGCATCACAGGATTCATTCTGCGGTCACGTCGTCGTCACCGCGATGGCATTTCGTGTTGCGATACTTCTCGATCATGAAGACAAACACAGAAAACGGATCAAGGGATCCGCAGCGACCACGACTCGCGTTGGTCGCCCATGACAACAAGAAGCCAGCGTTGCTCGACTGGGCCGGGAGTCATCTCCGGGAACTCGCGGCCTGTGAGCTCTGGGCCACCGGAACAACCGGTGGAATGCTCATCGACGAACTCGGTCTCGCCGTCACCCGACTCCACAGCGGCCCGATGGGTGGCGATCAGCAGATCGGAGCGATGATCGCCGAGGGGCGCATCGACATGTTGGTGTTCTTTTGGGATCCGCTCGAACCGCAGCCACATGACCCTGATGTCCGAGCATTGCTGCGTATCGCCGCAGTCTGGGATCTGCCTGTGGCCTGCAATCGATCGACTGCAGACCTGCTGATGGCATCGCCGTTGTTGTCGGATCGACTCAGTTCGCCGGTTACCGCGTCGCGATGAGCGGCCAGGGCTGCACCTGCTCGAGCTGAGCAGCAACCTGCAGCAGCGTCTGCTCGTCGCAATGACGCGCCATCAGGTGCACACCCACCGGCAGCCCGTTCTCGTCGAAGCCGGCGGGCACGGAGATGGCGGGCTGGCCCGTTGCGTTCGCCAAGCCGGTGATCGCTGAGAACGCGCCGCCCCGCGTGAACATGGCTTCGACGCTCGAGGTGTCGAGCCAGCCGAGCGGTGGCACCGGAACGCCGAGCGTGACCGTGAGCCAAAGATCGTGGTCCTCGTAGAACCGGGCGACGTCGCGGCTGGTGATCTCGATCTGTTGGAGAGCGCGTGAGAGATCGATGCCGCTCTTGGCCACGGAACGGTCGTGCATCTCGCGGGTGAAAACCTCGAGGTCGTCGTCGGCGAGTGGTCGGCCGAGTCGCTCGAGTCGGTCGATGACCTGACGGGCGCCATTGATGCCCATGGCGGTGCTCACCGCATTGGCGGGCATGCGGGGGTCCCAATCGGGCTTGGCTTCCTCAATATGGTGGCCGAGAGACTCGAGCGCCGCAGCGGTGCGTTGGATGGCGGCGATACCGGCGGGGTGCACGGGAGTTCCATTGGGCAGCACGGCGCTGAAACCGATGCGCAATGAACCGGGGGACTGCTCGATGGCGGCGAGGAAACTGCCTGCCGGCGGAGCGGGAGGGGCCGGATAGGGATCGCCGGGCAGCGGGCCGGAGATTGCATCGAGAATCGCCGCACTGTCACGCACGGTTCGGGTGACGCAGTTGCCCACACCGACCGGATAGGCGAACGATGCCGGAATGGGCCAGGTGGGGGTGCGGCCGCGGGTGGGTTTGAGGCCCACGAGCCCGCATTCGGCCGCGGGGATGCGGATGGAACCGCCGCCGTCGTTGGCGTGCGCCGCGGTGACCATGCCTCCCGACACGGCCGCGGCGGAACCGCCCGAGGAGCCGCCGGGGGAGTAGTCGAGGTTCCACGGGTTATGGGTGGGCCCATAGAGCGCCGGTTCGGTCGACGCGTTCTTGCCGAACTCGGGGGTATTGGTGTTGCCGAGGATGATCAGACCGGCTCGCTTGAACCGGATGGTGAGTTCGCAGTCCTCGGTGGCGACGACATCGGCGAACAGGCGGCTCCCGCGGGTGGACCGAAGGCCAGCGACATCGCAGTTGAGGTCCTTGACGAGGAAGGGCACACCGGCGAGCGGCGCTGAGCGATCGACGGAGTCGGCCTCAGCGAGCGCCTCGGTGAAGCGGCGATTGACCACGGCATTGAGTTCGGTGTTTCGATCTTCAATACGAGCGATCGATGCTTCGACAAGTTCCCGTGGGGTTACCTCCCCGCTGCGGACGAGTTCGGCAAGACCGATCGTGTCGTGGGTGTCGAACAGCGCATCGATGTCGGTCATGAGGTCTCCAGGAATTCGGCATAGCGGGTGAGGTACGGGGCGCAGCGTTCCTCGAGTTCGGGACGGGAAAGATCCCATTCCTCGAGCGAATACGTGTGGGTACCGAAGCGGTTCTGTCGATGCTCGGCGCTGTGGGCAACCATTGCTGTTTCGGCCTCCGCGGTGAACGGGTGGTCGAGAGCGTCGTAGATGGACGCGACCGTTCGGATCGGATCGGAAACCAGGTCTGCGTAGGCCACATCCACAAACGCATCACCGTTGCCGGCTGCGATCTGGGTATCGCGGAACGCGTTCTGTCGATCGAGCAAGGTGGCCACTACCTCGGGCCAGGTGGCACGGATGTAGTCGCGGAAATCAGCGTCGGTGAATGTGCTGGTGAGTGATTGCACCAGCGAGCACACCGAGGCGATGACATTGACGGGATCGCGATGGGTGAGCACGAACTTCGCGTCGGGATATACCGCGATGAGCGCATCGGGGTCGAGCAGATGCACCGGTGATTTGAGTTGCCAGCGGCCCGGGCACTCGGACTGCAGTAGTTGCAGCATCATGCGGTGGTAGCGATAGGCGGGTTCATGATCAGCCTGTAGGACCCACTGCATGTAGCCGTCGATGTTGAACGTGGTGGACAGATGCAGGCTCGTGAAGTGTTGACCCAGGACTGTGGCGCACTCCAGTGGCATGTCCGGTGGGTCGTGGTGAATGGCTTTGAACCCGGGGTTGATCATGCCGAGCATGTCGGGTGCGTCCATGGCGGTGATGAACCGTGGGTCGGTGCGATAGGCGGCGGTGGTGGGCGGCGGCACCGATTCGTTGATCTCCCAGCCGAGCAGTGAGCGGTTGCCGGGGTCGACCGAGAGCAGATGGCTCAGAGCCGTGGTGCCCGTGCGGGGAAGGCCGATGAGGAAGATCGGCGCATCGACCGCGGTCTCAGCGAGTTCGGGATGCGCCTTGTGGTGATCGACGACCCGAAGGCGGTTGATGAGGTTGCCGAGGGCCATGCCGGGTGCCGCGGCGGCACCGATCTCGGAGAACTGGCCATCGGCGGTTCCCGAGGCGATGAACACCTCGAGGCCCTCGAGAAACGTTGGGTCTCCGAAGTCATCGAGACCGCCAGCGGCGGCACTGGCCGTCTCGAGTAGCTCAGAGACGGCCTTCGATGGCGTTGTGTTTGCTGACATCACGTGTCCCCCCGACACGCCCCCCATGGCGATGTCATGTCGAAATGTATCCTCGTTGTATGCGCAAGGGCACCCGATGACCGACGAGACCGAACTTCCCAGCGATCTTCCCGGGGGCTGGGGCCCGGCCCTCGACGATCTCGCGCAGCGTCGTGCTGCCGCTCGTGCGATGGGCGGGGCCGAACGATTGGCCAAGCGGTACGCCAAAGGTCAGCTCGACGCCCGCCAACGTGTGGAGTACCTGCTTGACCCCGGTTCGTTCCACGAGATCGGCACGCTTGTGGGCGATGTGCCGGCCGATGGCATCGTGGCCGGAGCGGGCACCATCGATGGCCGCCCGGTCATGGTGGGAGCCGAGGACTTCACCACGCTCGCCGGTTCCATCGGTTCGGGGAGTACCTCGAAGCGCTGGCGTCTTGCCGAACTCGCATTGGCCGAACGCATCCCGCTGATCATGTTGCTCGAGGGTGCTGGTCATCGCGGCGGTGGCGGCGGCGGTCGCACTCCGACTGATCTGCTGATCCAGGCCAAGTGCTCGGGCCGGGTGCCGGTGCTCAGTGCCGTGATGGGCCCGTCTGCCGGCCACGGCGCGCTCATCGTTCCGATGTCGGATTTCAGTGTGATGACCACGGATGGCGCGGTGTTCACCGCTGGTCCGCCGGTGGTGAAGGACTCCCTCGGCGAAGACATCACCAAAGAAGAACTTGGTGGCCCGGCGGTTGCGGTGGCCAGCGGGCTCATCCATAACGTGGCTCCCGACGATCGAACTGCACTCGACATGTTGCGGGTGTACCTGCATTTCTTCCCGTCGAGCGCGTGGTCGTATCCGCCGATGGCCCATAGTGCCGATCATGCCGCGCGCTCATCGGAGGAGCTTCTGCACATCATTCCGCGCGACACGCGACAGGTCTACGACATGCACGATGTGCTCGACGTCATCGTCGACGACGGTTCATGGTTCGAGGTGCAGCCCGGATTCGGTCCCGCCATGATCTGCGCACTGGCGCATCTCGGTGGCGAGTCGGTGGCCGTCATCGCCAATCAGCCGAAGGTGTTGGCTGGTTCAATCGATTCCGATGCTGCCGACAAGGCCGCGCATTTCATCACCGTCGCCGATTCGTTCCATCTGCCGCTCATCTTTCTTGCTGACAATCCCGGCATGCTTCCCGGGAGCGTGTCGGAGCGGGCGGGCGTGTTGCGCAGTGGTGCGCGCATGTTCGCCGCCCAGACGCAGGCGACCAGTCCGAAAATCCATCTCACGTTGCGAAAGGCCTACGGCTTCGGCTCGATGGTCATGTCCATGGTGGGTTTCGACAACCAGTCGGCCACGTTCGCGTTTCCCGGTGCCACCCTTGGCGCCATGGGAGCCAGTGCCATGAGTCGTGCCACCGGCGCCGAAGCCGACGAAGCAGCTGAGCTGCGCGAGGCCGAACTCCAGGCGTCGTACCGCTCGGCAGCGGGCCTCGGGTTTGATGAGCTCATTGATCCGCGCGAAACACGAGCGGTGCTTCTTGATGCAGTTCGACGTGCCGTGCTTCGTCGGCAGGTCGCGCCCGAACCGGTGCTACGCGCGGCAATCGTTCCCTGAACGCGAGGCGTTGTCGGCGTGGGTCTTGTAGAAATGAATTACCTCACCGAATAGCCGATTCCCAAGATAGTTACTGACTACAATCTGACAGGTTCGTGCAATACAGCACGGGTATCGCGGCGTTGTCAGTTCGAACGACAACGCCTTCACAGGAGGCAACTAATGGTTCTTGCAGCGACGTGGGGAGTGGGCGAAGTTGTCCTGACCTTCCTCTGGTTCATGCTTCTCTTCATCTGGATCTGGCTGATGATCAGCGTCTTCATCGACATCTTCCGCAGCGATGACATGGGTGGTCTTCACAAGGCCATCTGGCTGCTCGCCATCTTGGCGTTCAACCTGCTCGGTGTGCTCATTTATCTCATCATTCGAGGCGACAAGATGCGCGTGCATTCGATGAACGCCGCCAAAGCGCAGGATGAAGCGATGAAGGATTACATCCGTCAGGCCTCCGGCACCGGCAGCGCCGCCGACGAACTTCATCGTCTGGCTGATCTCAAGGACCGCGGCGTCATCGACGATGCCGAGTTCGCCAAGCTCAAGGCCAAGATCGTCTGAGTGTGACGGGCGCTTGTTTCGGCGCTCACCAGTAGTTCTGCGACGGCCCGGGCCGTGGTGTGTGACGATGTCGGTCACCACTGCGACCGGGCCTTCGTCGTTCTCGACAAGGCACTGATCGTTGGCTCGACATGGGGGAGACGCTGATGGCCACGAGGGAACGACGTCCGGCGAAGGCCTCGGCCGCGCCGGTTCGACGACTGCTCGAACCGGGGCGCATCGGCCCGATGGAGTTGCGCAATCGCATCGTGATGCCGGCGATGGACCAGAACACCTGCGACGAAGGCGCCATTACCGATCTCACCATCGCCCATTACGAGGCGCGGGCCAAGGGTGGGGTGGGTCTGCTCATCCTCGAGACCTCAGCAGTGGCCTGGCCGGTGGGGGCCACCTCGATCCACCAACCGGCGCTGTCCGATGATCGGTTCCTTCCCGGACTGACCCGTCTCGCCGAGGTTGCGCATGCGCATGGAGCGCGAATCGTCGTGCAGGCCTGTCATCACGGTAAGACCGCAGGTGTCGATCCGATGCAGGACCGCGAGCAGTTGGTGCCGTCGGTGCCGTTGCCCGAGGATCCGCCCGATATCAGCGCCATCACCATGCCCGAGTTGATGAAGATGGCGGCGCTCACCGGCGGCAAACGCGCCACGCATCGTGAAGCAACCGCCGATGACATTGCGTGGGTGATCGATCAGTTCGTCGAAGCAGCCGCTCGGGTGCAACGTGCGGGTTTCGATGGCATCGAGGTGCACGCCGCACACGGATATCTGATCTCCACGTTCCTGTCGCCGAGGTTCAACCGCCGTACCGACGACTACGGCGGTTCTGATGGGAACCGTGCTCGTTTGCTCGTCGAGATCGTGCAGGGGATTCGTGCGCGTTGCGGATCCGGGTTCGCCATCATCGTCCGCCTCGACGGCCGTGAGTACGCCGAGGGCGGGATTGAACCGTTGCTTTCTGCTGAGTACGCAGCCATGGCCGAGCAGGCTGGTGCCGATGCCATTCATGTCACAGCCAGTGGTGTCGATGCGATGGGCGTCGGGTTCACGAACGGGCCGTTGCCCTGGCAACCCGGTCAGTACGTCGGTCTCGCCGCAGTGGTGAAGCAACGGGTCGCCATTCCGGTCATCGCAGTGGGGCGCATCATGCCGGCACAGGCCGAGAGCGTTCTCGTCGACGGCGACTGCGACTTCATCTCCATGGGTCGCCAGTTGCTGGCGGACCCCGAGTTGCCGGCCAAGCTGCTCGCCGGTCGACCCGACGCCGTGCGCACCTGCATCAACTGTTACGTCTGCGTGGCCCAGAACTTCTGGGACGGCACCCCGATTTGTGCGGTCAACGCCGAGCTCGGTCATTACGACGAGGGAACGATTGAGCGGGCCGATGCTGCTCGCACAATTGCCGTGATCGGTGGCGGACCCGGCGGCATGGAGGCCGCACGAGTGGCGGCATTGCGTGGTCATCGTGTCGTGCTGTTCGAACGAAGCAAGCACCTCGGTGGCACGGCCCGGTTCTCATCGCTCACCACGCCGATGAACGCCGAGCTGGTGCGATACCTCTCCACGATGATGGCCGATCTTGATGTTGAGGTGCGGCTCGATTCGACGGCCACGGTCGAAGCGTTGCGAGTGCTCGCTCCTGATGCCGTTGTGGTGGCCACCGGTGCTCGCCGCGAACGCCCCACGGTGCCCGGTGCCGATCTGCCCCATGTGCTCTCTGGCGATGATCTTCGGGCCATGCTCACCGGCGATGATCCGAAGGTGATGGCGCAACTTTCATTGGTGAAGCGCATCATCGTGTCCGCCGGCCGATCACTGGGGTTGCTGTCCACAATCGATCGTGTTCGTCACTGGTCCACGCGCTGGATGCCGATCGGCCGCGATGTCGTGGTGGTCGGGGGCGGTCTCGTCGGTGTGGAATTGGCGGAGTTCCTCGCCGAACGTGGTCGTCGTGTGGTCGTGCTCGAGGAGGGCGACAAGCTGGCCGTCGAGATGGCCCATCCGCGTCGGGCTCGCGCATTGCACGAGGCCCGCTCACACGGCGTCGAGTTCGTCACCGGTGCGTCATTGCGGTCCATCAGCCACGACAGCGTGGAGTACGTCGTATCCGATGAGGTCCGCACTGCGAGAGCCTCGCAGGTCATCATCGCCAGCGGGGTCGAACCCGATCACGCGTTGGCCGACACGTTGCGCGCCGAAAGCTTCGACGTTCGAGTTGTTGGTGACGCCGAGAAGGTCGGTTACATCGAAGGTGCGATTCGCAGCGGGTATGTCACCGCCCGTCAGCTCTGAGCCGACGGGCGGCTACTGGCTGATCTACAGGCGGCCGAGTACTGCGGAGCAGGAGCTGACCTCGACGCCACCGGTCTCATCGATATCGAGGCTGGTGATGACACCATTGTCGATGATCGCTGCGTAGCGCTTGGAGCGGATGCCGAGACCGAAGCCCGAGCCGTCCATCACATGGCCCATGGCCTCGGTGAAGGCGCCATTGCCATCAGCGAGCATGACGATGGACTCGCCCACGCCCTGATCCTCGCCCCATGCGCCCATCACGAACGCATCGTTGACTGACACGCACACGATGCGGTCAACGCCCTTGTCGGTGACATCCTGGGCCTGCTGGACGAAGCCCGGCAGATGCACGCGTGAGCAACCGGGGGTGAAAGCGCCGGGAACGGCGAACAGCACCACCTTGCCGGTGCCGAGGAGTTCGCCGGTCGAGACCTTCTGGGGGCCTTCGGCGCCCATGACGAACAGTTCAATGTCAGGAATGTTGTCTCCGATGGAAAGTGTCATGGAGCAATAGTAAGCGTTCGACACTGGTCGCGATCGGGTTCATGCCGGGTTCGGAATTGTCGTCGGCAGTTGCTTCAGGAACCACGCAGGCGGTCACGCCATGAACGTTGTGGAGCCAACTCATGAGCGCGGGCGGCGAGATGACGATCGGCCCGCAAGGCATCGACGTCGGAGTCGTCGAGTGGAGTGAGCGCGGCATCGCCGATGATCCAGCGCAGAAGTTCATCGGCTAGGGCGGGGTTGCGGGCAAGCGCCGGACCGTGCAGGTACGTGCCGACCACCGAACCGTTGATGACGCCCTCGGTGCCATCGCCATTGCCCTCACCGATCTCGACCCGACCAAACGTGGTGGCACTGGCGCCGGGAATGGTGCGACCAGCGTGGTTCTCGAACCCGGTGAGCGTGCCCAGCGGCCGCACGGTGCCATCGGGTGCGGTGACGGCAGCGTCGTGGGTGAGCAGTTCGCCCACAGCACGGGGGCGATCGACACGAACAGTGACGCAGTCGAGAAGACCGAGACCGGCCCGGTCCACACCATCCATATCGGGGAATCGCTCACCGAGGATCTGCATGCCGGCGCAGACCGCGAACACGACCGCGCCGTTGTTGGCGGCACGCCTGAGCGCTCCGCTGGTCTGGAGTTCCTGGGTGGCTCTGGTCTGGGGCCCATCCTCGCCGCCGCCCACGAGATAGAGATCGCAGGAGTCGGGCACGCTGCGTCCGGCATCGATACTGACGAGATCCACGTTGATGTCGCGCCAGCGCAGGCGTTGGGCGAGCACCGTGGCGTTGCCGCCGTCGCCATAGGTGCCGAGCAGGTCGGGATAGAGCGAACAAATACGGACCATGGATTCCGTGGGTCGAGGCGTGCTCATTGCGAACCCCCGACCCGTTCGAAGTACTCCTGGAACGCCGTGTAATTGGCGGCGATATCGACTGGTCGGCCGGCGATGTACGCAGGCCGACCCATCGCCACCCGCAGGGCTTCATCGATGGTGTCGGCGGTGACATGTTCGACATCGGCATAACGCAGGCGCACGGCGAGATCGTGGCGACGCTCACCAGTGGCCACGACGAAACGAGATCGCAGTCGTTCGAAGTCGACATCCCACAGCCACGATGGATCATGACCATCGGCGATGCGGGCGTTGATCGACACGACCACCGGCGCCGGGGGATCGGCGAGAAGTTCGATGGCCTCATGCCAACCAGCGGGGTTCTTGGCCAGCAGCAGTCGTACGGGTCGACCGGCGAGCGAGGTGACGCGGTAGCGGCCGGCGACCTCCTCGACCGATTGAAGACCGGCCACGGCGATGTCGTCGGGTACTGCGAGTGACCGGGCGGTGGCGAGAGCGAACGCGGCGTTCACGATGTTGACCCGACCGGGCAGTCGCATCGAGAGCGGCACGCGGCCGGCATCGGTGGCGATGGCAGAGTCTTCGACCGACATCGCTGGTTCGGGGCGGGCGAGTTCGCAGTCGGTACAGCGCCATGTGGCACCGGTGAACGAGATGCGCCCGGCGCACTGCGGGCAACCCGCGGCATCAGCGCGCCAGTCCTGACCGGTGGCCACCCAGATCACGTGCGGTGCCACCTGTGCAGCCCACACCACGAGCGGATCGTCGGCGTTGGCGATCACTGTTGTGGGTGGGGTGGCGGTCAGACATGTGCGCCAGGCCTCGGCCAGCTTGCGCACTTCCTGGGTGCGGTCGAGTTGGTCGCGGCTCAGATTGAGCAGCACCACTGTGCCGGCCGATGTGGCCCGCAGGACCCCGGCCACCCAGCGCTCGTCGACCTCGAGCACCGCGGTGGCGTTGGCCGCTGCCCCACCGAGAGCAGCCACGATGCCAGCGGTCATGTTGGCGCCCATCGAGTTCGACACCACGGCGCGGTCGCCGGCCAGCGCCGCGGCGATGAGCCGGGTGGTGGTGGTCTTGCCGTTGGTGGCGCTCACGATCACGACATCGCGCCCAGCGGTGAGATCGCGCAACAGTTGCGGGTTCACGACCAATGCGGCCCGACCACCGATGACACTGCCGGAACCGAGGTGCACGGCTTTCGAGGAGGCGGCCACGAGTCGCCCGACGCCAACCGCGAGCCGCGACCGTATCGGCAACGACGTGCTGCGCGACGGCATCGGAGAAGGCACGGGGGAGTGGCGGGCGGAGGTCACGGCATCGCCGATGCTACCGGTGGCCCTCGATCAGCATGGTGGTACGTACATGCTCGAGCAGCCCGATGCAGGCCGCTTCGATCAGGTCATACACGGTGGCGAAACCTTCGTCCCCACCGGACCACGGGTCGGGAACCGAACCATCGTGAGGATCATCGGCGCTGAGCGCGGGGTCGAAGCTGCGTAGCAGGAAGATGCGCTCACGCAGCTCTGGTTCCGGGGTGAGGTCGATGAGATCGAACCGGTTGGTGTGATCCATGGCGAGTACGAGGTCATACGCGTGGGCATCGCCGGTGCGGAACGTGCTGGCCCGGGAGCGCAGTTCCACACCACGACGGGTGGCCTCGGCGATCGCTCTCGCATCGGCCGGTTCTCCTCGGTGCCATGAGCCGGTGCCGGCGCTGTCCACCTCGATACGGGTCTGCAGGCCAGCCTCGGCGATGAGCGACTCCATGATCCCTTCCGCGGTGGGGGAGCGGCAGATATTGCCCAGACACACGAAGCACAACCTGATGGGTTCGGAGTCACTCACCCACTCAGTCTCCCGCGAGTCATGGGCCCAGAGATGCATACACAGATGCCTACGAAGAAGCACCCGAACTTCCATGAGGTGGCGCTGACACGGAGAATCGGGGGAGGATACGCCCTGCTTTCGAGGTCGCAGGAGGACCAGTGAACGATTTCGCCGGACGTGAAGGGGCAGTGCTGGTCACCGGAGGTAGCGGTGGCATCGGTGCGGCGATCTGCCGCATGTTCGCCGAGCGTGGCAGCGATGTCATGTTCACGTTCCGCAACAACATCGAGACAGCATTGGCTCTCGAGGCGGAGATCACCGCACTTGGTCGTCGTGCGACTTCGGTGTCGGTGGATCTCGCCGATGAGACCGCTGCGGCCGCAGTCGTAGCGGCAACGGTCGAGAACTTCGGTGGCATTCACACGCTGGTGCACGCGGCCGGTCCCCATGTCACTCAGATGCATCTCAGCCGGGTCGAACCCTCGGCGTACCGGGCCCAGATCGAGGGCGAGGCGGTGGCGTTCTTCAATGTGCTGCAACCCTCGCTCGTTCATCTGCGTGAATCCCATGGCAGCGTGGTGGCGGTCACCACCGCGGCCACTCGTCGCTATCCGGTGCGCGACGGTCTTTCGTCCGGTACCAAGGGTGCGGTCGAGGCGGTTGTTCGGGCCATCGCCGCAGAAGAGGGACGCTTCGGCGTGCGGGCCAATTGTGTGGGACCGGGCATGCTCACCGATGGCATGGCCGCCCGGCTCATGGCATCAGGTGATCTCGATGAAGAGGCCCTGGCCGTCACCCGCCGAAACATTCCGCTGCGCACCTTCGGTGACGCGGTCGACATCGCCGAAGCCGTGTGCTTCCTGGCCTCCGACCGGGCCGATTTCATCACCGGTCAGATGCTCGACGTCGATGGCGGCTACGGAGTCTGAATCACCGGGCCTGAACTGCGAGATCTGAACAGTGAGATCTGAACAGCGAGCCTCGAATTCCTGATCTTTTCAGGCGGCTTCGGGGTCGGCCTCAGCGAGTGATTCGGCCGCAAGCCGTTCGGCGTACTCATACTCGGCGAGTCCGTTGATGGCCCAACCGAGTGTGCGTACGATCGCCCGAGCAGCTGGTTGCACCATGAGTGAGTCAACGCCGGGCAGCAGCGGCAGGCGCAGCGCCGTGCGAGCCTCGGATGAGAGCAAACCGATCGCGGCGGGGGCCAGCACGCCATAGGCCGGACGCACAGCAGCCTGCACCGGCGGGAACAGCAGCCAACGAGCGGCATCGCGTCCCTGCTTACCGACCGAGAGTTCCGGTCGCATGCGGTCGAAGTAGTCGCGCAGTTCCGCCACCGACGTTGCCGGAGGCTCGCCATCGAGCAGTTCGTTGATGACTGCCATCTCCGAGACGTACTGATCGGCCTCGGCATCGGTGAGCGGCTGCGAGCCATAGCGCTGGTAGGCAGCCAGGAAGCTGTCGACCTCGGCATGATGCACCCAACTGATGAGATGCGGATCGGAGGCGCTGTAGGGCCGCCCATCGGGCGCGGTGCCCACAACTTTGGTGTGCACCCGCTTCACGATCGCTGCGGCCTGATGCGCTTGCTCGGTGGTGCCGAACGTGGTGGTGGCCACGAACTGGCTGGTGCGGGCCAGGCGGGCCTCGGGATGGTGGCGGTAATCGGAATGATCGGCCACTCCGGCCATGGCGAGAGGATGCATGATCTGCAGAAGAAGAGCCCGGATGCCGCCGATGAGCATGGCGCCATCGCTGTGCACGCGCCACGTCACGCTGTCGGGGCCGAACAGGCCGGGATCTCCCTCAATGGGGGCAATGAGATCTCGGACGGGTTCACCATCGCCGGCGATGAAACCGCGCAGGGCGCGCCCCAACTGCAAGCGAACGGGTTCGACTGCCGCCCGTAGTGCCGCATCGACTGCGGCACCAACTGCCGGCGCGGTCGAAGGGAAGGGGTTTGAGGTCATGGGAAGAGGCTACGGCCGAGGTGGCGCCGGAGTAGTGTCGGGGGCACAACTCAACTCCTCGCTGCGGGGGAAGCCGGTCGAATTCCGGCGCTGACCCGCAACCGTAGGCACAGGCCCCGGGCAATGAATCCGAAGGGGTACTGGCGAGCCGGACTGCCCGTTGCGAGGTGCTGCTCCACTGGAAACCGTCGTCGGATTGCGGGAGGTGGGGCTCGGTTCCTCTCCGGCGAGCATCGCCGTGGCGGCTTCGGGTCCTCCTGTCGGCCGACCTCGAGAAGGAACCGCACCTGTCATGACCGGCCCAACGAACGCAGCCATGCGAGCACCCCTTGCTCGGTTGCGCGCGCTCGCATCGAAAGCGATAGGGGCCGCGGCGGCGATATTTGGGCTCATGTCAGTGGGGCCGATCGTGCTTGCAATGTTCGTGGTGGTGACGTCGGCGCTCGGGCTCGCGGTCGCCGCAGCACCTGCCGCCTCGGCGGCTTCGGATCTGTGTGGCCCGCCGGTCATCGGTCAGGCACGCGTCGTCGTTGTGGTCGATAACGGTGAGGGTGGGGCCGAACGTGCCTTGGCGACCTGTGTCATGGTGCCGCAGGGGGCCAAAGGAGCGCAGGTGCTCGCCGCCCGAGCAGCGCGACTCGGCACCGCAGCACCCAGTCATGCCGGTAGCGGATTGTTGTGCACCATTGATTCGTTCCCGGCGTCGCAATGTGCCGAGACCGGTAGTGGCTCCTACTGGGCCAACTACTCGGGCACCGGTGGCAGTTGGAACTACAGCAGCTACAACCCGTTCATCCGCCGGGTATGCGATGGCGATGTCGAAGGATGGCGCTATGTCGTGCGCGGCAGTGGCGCCGCGGGCGACGCCCAGCCCCGACTCGATGCGGCAGCGGTCCGCCCCTCCGATGCGTGGGGCTGCACCGAACCAACTCCATCACCGGCCGGATCCGGGGCCGCTGGTGAGCCGGGGAGCACAACCGGCGCCGCTGTCGCTGTAACCGCCGACCCCGTGGCCACTGTTGAAGGTTCCGCTGAACATGCCGCCGACCCTGCTGCTACAGAGGCTGCTGGCGCAGGTTCCGCCCCTGCCGGCACCACTCGGTCCGCTGGAGACGCTCGTATCGCCACGTCTGCTGACGCTGCTCCCGCAACCGGTGGTGCGACCAACTCCGCCGGCACCACCTCATGGTTGGGTGCTGGCCTCGCCATCGTGGTCATCGTCACGCTCGGTGCGGCAGCACTGCTCCGATCGCGGCGTCGCGCGTGAGTTCACCCACAGCTCG
>WLCQ01000053.1 GCA_009705225.1 Actinomycetota bacterium
CCGGCAGACAGAAGCCGGAATCAATCCGTCAGATCCGATGCGCATGCCCCAATGGCAAGGCGACCCCTTCCAACTCGCCGAGTGCATCGATGCAATCTTCGCCCGACGAGAAGCGGCCCTCCGAAGAACCCTCCCCACCTGAGCTGATCTGACCGGGCCAGCGTTTCTCGATTCGGAACTACCCAGCCCCGATCACCTCAGCCGGGTAGCAGCCGCGAACTGAAGAACTCGAGTACCTGGTTGAGCGCATCGTGGGTCGGGTGCCCGGGCTCATCCACGAGATGCTCGGTCAGCACCGAATGCGCGTTCTTGGGGATACCCCAAGCGTTACCGGGCGAGGAGTCGATCTCGACCCCGATGAATCCGTCACCGAGTTCACGCCGAAGCGTCTCGAAACGCTCAGCCGGGACAACCGGGTCGCCAGTGAATCGCAGCCCGAGCACACACACCCCGTCGCCGACCCGTTCCTTCACGATCCGCAGATCATCCGACGAGAGTTTCACGCTCGCCTTCGCCTTCTTCGAGAAACCGATCGGCAGCGAGGGTTGACTCAACACCGGAGCGATCAGTTCCGGGCCGACCATCATTCCCAGCGCGAATCCGCCGGTGAAGCACATGCCAACCGCTCCGACGCCCGGTCCGCCGCAGATCTCATGCGCATTGCGAGCCAGTGCCCGCAGCCAGTCGGTCACCGGCGCGGTCCGGCCTGTGGCGAATGCCGAGAACTCTCGCGAGACACATGCCCGGGCCACTGAACTGGCGATGTAACGACCATTCGGCACCCGTCCCGGCTGGCCGAAAAGCACCGGCATCCATACCGAACAACCCAGTGCTCGAACCCGTCGGGCGAAGTCAGCCACCTTCGGCGTGATACCTGGGATCTCTGCAATCACGATCACCGCCGGCCCAACACCACTTCGGAAGACATCGTGGGTCACACCGCCGCTCGTGAACGATCCCCGCACGAAATCGGCAAGAGAGTCATCCCTCGTGGCACCGCTCGTGGCTTCCCTCGTGGCACCGCGAGTTTCAGTTGGTTGCCCAGAATTGTCTTCGCTGGCCATGTGACTCCCCTATCTGCAAACTCGAGGGTGGCTGTCACCACACGTCCGAACGCTAGAGCGCGCACCAGCACACAGCAGGTGATGCGACAACCCAGCAACCCCACCACCCAGCAACCCGCCGCCCAGCAACCCGCCGCTCACGCACCGGATGGCGCGAGACTCTCCTGCGATGAGCATCCGACTGCCCCGCACCAAGCCATTTCGATTCAGCATCCAGGCGAGTTCCCCGCCGGGTGGGTTCACCGGAACCGCCGACGATGGTGTGCGCTGGCGGGAGCTGGCCAAACAGGTCGAAGGCCTGGGCTACGACTCGCTCACCATCGCCGATCATCTTGACGAGCAATGGGCAGTCACACCAGCACTCGTCTCGGCCGCCGAGGCCACCACCACGCTCACGATCGGCACCCTCGTATGGTGCAACGACTACCGGCACCCGGTCGTGCTCGCCAAGGAAGCCGCCACGATCGACCTGCTCAGCGGCGGTCGTTTGGAGCTCGGCATTGGCGCCGGCTGGATGACGACCGACTACGAACAAGCCGGCATCACGCTCGATCGTCCCGGTGTCCGCATCGACCGTCTGGGCGAAGCCATCACCATCATGAAGGGACTCTTCGCCGAGGGGCCGGTCAACTTCACTGGCGAGCACTACACCGTCACCGGCCATGAGGGAACGCCGAAACCGTTGCAAAAGCCGGGCCCGCGATTCCTGCTCGGCGGCGGCGGAAAGCGCATGCTCACGCTTGCTGCGCAGCAGGCCGACATCGTCGGGATCAACGTGTCACTCGCCGCCGGCGTGATCGACGCCTCCGCAGGTGCCAACGCCACCGCTGAAGCCACCGAGGAGAAGCTGCGCTGGCTCGCTGAGGCCGCCGGCGATCGCTACGACGACCTCGAACTCAATACCCGCGTCCACCTCGCTGTCGTCACCGATGACCGCATGGGTCTGGCCACGATGGTTGCGCCCGCTCTCGGGCTCAGTCCCGAGGGAGCCCTCGAATCACCCCATGCCCTGGCCGGCACCGTTGAGCAATTGATCGACACGATCGTTGAGCGACGGGAGCGGTTCGGGTTGTCCTACATCACGGTCGGACTCGACGCCGTCGAATCATTCGCCCCGATCGTGGCCCAGCTCGCCGGCGCCTGAGGCACAGCACAGCTCGCCGGAAAGTATCTCCGGGGAGCTACTCCCACTCAATAGTTCCGGGGGGCTTCGAGGTGATGTCGTAGGCCACCCGGTTGATGCCGGCAACCTCGTTGATGATGCGACTCGACATACGTTCGAGCAGGTCATACGGCAACCGCGCCCAATCGGCGGTCATGGCGTCCTCGCTGGTGACTGCTCGAATGATGATCGGGTGCCCGTAGGTGCGTTCGTCGCCCATCACACCGACCGAGCGGATATCAGGCAGCACGGCGAAGGCCTGCCAGATCTCCCGTTCAAGGCCGGCAGCTTTGACCTCCTCGCGCACGATTGCGTCAGCGTGTTGGAGCATCGCAACCTTGTCGGGCGTGACCTCGCCGATGATGCGTACGCCGAGCCCAGGTCCGGGGAACGGTTGGCGCCACACGATCTCATCGGGCAGTCCCAGCTCAGTGCCGACCTTGCGAACCTCATCCTTGAACAGGGCTCGCAGCGGCTCCACCAGTTTGAACTGCATGTCATCGGGCAAGCCACCAACATTGTGATGACTCTTGATCTTGGCGGCGTCCTTGGTGCCCGATTCGATGACATCGGGATACAGGGTTCCTTGGACGAGGAACTCAGCGTCCTCGATGCCGCCACTGGAGTCCTCGAACACACGGATGAACAGTTCGCCGATGGCCTTGCGCTTGGCCTCGGGTTCGGTGATGCCGGCCAGTCGCTCGAAGAAGCGCTCACCGGCCCGCACATGGATGAGTTCGATCCCCTGATGCCGCTGGAAGGTCTCGACGACCTGCTCGCCTTCACCCTGGCGCATCAGGCCGGTGTCGACGAACACGCAGGTGAGTTGCGGACCAATCGCGCGATGCACCAGCGCGGCGGCAACGGCTGAATCAACGCCCCCGGACAGTCCACAGATGGCACGGGCACTGCCGACCTGAGCGCGGATGAGTTCGACCTGGGTCTCGATGATCGAACTCATGGTCCACGACGGGGAGAGTCCGCACGCGTCGTAGAGGAAGTGCTCGAGCACTTCCTGACCATGCGGCGTATGCACGACCTCGGGGTGGAACTGCACGCCGTAGCGACCAGCGGCGCGATCCTCGAAGGCCGCAGCCGGGGTGTCAGGAGTCGATGCAACCACCACGGCGCCGATCGGCGGCACGGTGATCGTGTCGAAGTGACTCATCCAGACCGGCTGGGTTCGTGGCTGTGCGGCGGTGAACAGCAACGAGCCGGAGTCGGCACTTGCAGAGCCTTCAGCAGAGCCAGAGTCTTCAGCAACAGTGAGCTCCGTACGGCCGTACTCACCGCGTCCGGTGCGGGCGACCTCACCGCCGAGATCACGTGCGAGCAATTGCGCGCCGTAACAGATGCCGAAGATCGGAATGCCGAGGTCGTAGACCGCAGGATCGATTGATGGCGCTCCGTCGACATGTACCGACGCCGGACCACCGGAGAACACGATGCCGCGCACCGGTCGACCCGACGCGGCACGTGCGGTGATCTCCGCAGCAGTGACCGAATGGGGAACGATCTCGGAGTACACGTGCGCCTCACGCACGCGACGAGCGATCAGTTGCGCATACTGCGCGCCGAAATCGACGACAAGAACAGTTTCGAGACCAGTTTCGAGGGCAGTTCCGATCGGATCAGTCATGCGGGTCAGTGACCCATCCCGACGCCCTGAGCCTTCTGGAGAACCTTGCCCTCGGTCTGCAGCGCGGGCGCCACCATGACCTCGGCCTTCTGGAACTCCTTCACGGTCTGATAGCCACACGTGGCCATCGAGGTGCGCAATGCGCCGAAGAGGTTCATGCGGCCATCGTTCTCATTGGCCGGTCCGACGAGGACCTCCTGGAGAGTGCCACGAGTGGTGGTCTTCACCCGAGCGCCCCGAGGCAGAGTCGGATGGAACGTGGCCATACCCCAGTGATACCCGCGACCGGGTGCTTCGGAGGCTGCAGCGAGCGGAGAACCGATCATCACGGCATCGGCGCCGCAGACGATGGCTTTCGCGATGTCGCCGCCAGTACCCATGCCGCCGTCGGCGATGACCTGGCAGTAGACGCCGGTCTCGTCGAGATGACGCATACGGGCCGCACGAGCATCGGCGATGGCAGTGGCCTGCGGGACACCAAGACCGAGCACCGCTCGGGTTGTGCACGCATGGCCGGGACCGACACCGACGAGCACACCGGCGGCACCAGTGCGCATGAGATGCAGCGCCGCCTGATAGCTGGCGCAACCGCCAACGATGACCGGGATGTCGAGTTCGCGCACGAACTTCTTGAGGTTCAGCGGCTCAACGGTCTTGGACACATGCTCGGCGGACACCACGGTGCCCTGAATGACGAGAAGGTCGAGTTCGGCATCGATGAACTGCTTGGCGAGTGCATCGGTTCGCTGCGGCGTGACCGAGCAGCAACTCACGACGCCGGCGGCCTTGATCTCACGGATTCGCTGCCCGACGAGTTCTGGAATGATCGGGGCGGCATAAATCTCCTGCATGCGCGCAGTGGCCTTCTCGACATCGAGCTTGCTGATTTCCTCGAACAGCGGCTCGGGATCCTCGTAGCGGGTCCAGAGTCCCTCGAGGTTGAGCACACCGACGCCGCCGAGGCGACCGATCTCGATGGCGGTCGCCGGGCTCACAACACCATCCATGGCTGAGGCCATGAGAGGCAGATCGAAACGGAAGGCGTCGATCTCCCAGGTGATGTCGACATCCTCTGGATCGCGGGTGCGCCGGCTCGGCACGATCGCGATGTCATCGAAGCCATAGGCCCGGCGCCCTGACTTTCCAAGTCCGATCTCGATCTCAGCCATTGCTGTTCCCTTCGCAGATGGAAAGCGTGAAGCTTACTCCCCCGCGAACGGGCCCCAAGGCGTCGGGCGATCGCGTGGATCGAAGGTACCGGTGACGATCGCGAGGAGGTTTCTGAGCATGGCTGCCGTGGCCCCCCAGATCGTGTCGCCGACGATGTCGAAGAAGAAGATCGGGCGCTGCTGACCGCCGATCGTCCAGATCTCCTCGTGGAACACCTCCGGCAGCAACAACTCGGCGAGCGACACATGCAGGATCTGCTCGACCTCTCCGGGATGCGCGACCAAGTCGGGGCGACCCGGTAATTCGGCCACCAACGGAACGATGAATGACTGGCTCGTGACAGTGCGCAGGTGATCGAGTTCTCCGATTGGTGTCGGCACTGCCGGATCGAGGGCCACCTCCTCGAACGCCTCCCGCACTGCGGTCGTCCAGAAGTCCTCACCGGGTTCCTGCGCACCTCCGGGGAAGCTCACCTCGCCGCGATGACTGCGCAGATGTTGGGCGCGTCGGGTCAGCACGACGTGAGCCAACGGTGCAACTGACAACGGTGCAACTGACAACGGTGCAACTGCAGCGCGTCCCTCTTCCCGCTTCTCGTCATAGAGCGCGGCCAAGACTGCGGCGGCACGAGTGTCATCAAGTCGTTGTTCCACCGGGCGCGCCGGGGCAGCACCGGCGAGTGCCTCCTTCACATCGGCCAGCGACGGATTCAGGAGGTCGCCGCTCAAACCTGCCCACGGCGCCGGACGCCCGGGCCGCGCCGAAGGCGGACGGGGGATTTCCTGAGGGCCCCCACGGGAGACCACGTTGGTCAGCTCTTCGTGGTGGACGATGACTCGACCGCAGAAGATTCGACGAGTGCCCGGAGCAGATCCGGAAGTCCACCGGTCTTGAGATTCGACATCACGCGACCGGGAGGAGTTTCACCGGATTCCCATTCCATCCATGCGGTGAGAAGTTTCTGGGGATCGGGGGGAGGAGTTTCCATGCGGGAGAGGGTACCGACCTACGGTCCCCCAATGACTCACGACCGGGAAGATCTCTTGGCCAGCGGTGCCGGCTGCGGCCAGATCTATCTCGGCACTGAGAACCGGACGACAGAAAACCAGACGACAGAGATTTACATGAAGAAGGCCGACCCCGAAGGGCCGGCCGTCCTCAGTTCTACGTTCGGATGAACGATCAGGCCGAGGCCTGGATCACATCATGCCGCCCATGCCACCCATGCCACCCATGGCGGCCGCAGCAGCGGCAGCGCCGGCGCCATCGTCGGGCTTGTCAGCCACGAGCGCCTCGGTGGTGAGCAGGAGAGCTGCAATGGAGGCTGCGTTCTGCAGCGCCGCGCGGGTCACCTTGGCCGGATCGATGACGCCGGCCTTGAGCAGGTCGACCATCTCGCCGGTGGCAGCGTTGAGACCGATGGAGCCAGTGGCATCCTCGATCTGCTGCACGATGACTGCACCTTCGAGGCCGGCATTGTCAGCGATGCAACGGGCCGGGGCCTCGAGTGCACGGTAGACAGCGCGAGCGCCAGTGGCCTCGTCACCCTCAAGGGTGTCGATGGTGGCCTTGAGTGATGCACGGGCACGAATGAGAGCGGTACCGCCACCAGCGACGACACCTTCCTCGATCGCGGCACGAGTGGCGCTGAGGGCGTCCTCGATGCGGTGCTTCTTCTCCTTGAGCTCAACCTCGGTGGCAGCGCCGACCTTGATGACGGCAACGCCACCCGACAGCTTCGCAAGACGCTCCTGGAGCTTCTCGCGATCCCAGTCGGAATCGGTGTCGTCGATCTCACGCTTGATCTGGGCCACGCGGCCGTTGACGTCGGCGGAAGCGCCGGCACCCTCGACAATGGTGGTCTCGTCCTTGGTGACAACAACCTTGCGGGCAGTGCCGAGCAGGTCGAGTGAGGTGGAGTCGAGCTTGAGGCCGACCTCCTCGGAGATGACCTGGCCGCCGGTGAGAATGGCCATATCGGCCAGCATTGCCTTGCGGCGCTCACCGAAGCCCGGGGCCTTGACGGCCACGGAGTTGAAGGTGCCACGGATCTTGTTCACCACGAGCGTGGCGAGTGCTTCGCCGTCGACGTCCTCAGCAATGATCAGCAGGGGCTTGCCCGACTGCATGACCTTCTCGAGCACGGGGAGCATGTCCTGCACCGACGAGATCTTCGAGTTCACGAAGAGGATGTACGGGTTGTCGAGGACAGCTTCCTGACGCTCGGCATCGGTGACGAAGTACGGCGAGAGGTAGCCCTTGTCGAACTGCATACCTTCGACGAATTCGAGATCCATACCGAAGGTGTTGGACTCTTCAACCGTGACAACGCCGTCCTTGCCGACCTTGTCGATGGCATCGGCGATGACGCCACCAATGGTGGTGTCAGCGGCGGAGATGCTGGCGACCTGAGCGATCTCGGACTTGTCGTCGATCTCCTTGGCCTGCGAGCGGATGCTCTCCACAGCAGTGGCGACAGCCTTCTCGATGCCGCGCTTGAGGCCCAGCGGGCTGGCGCCGGCAGCAACGTTGCGCAGACCTTCACGCACGAGGGCCTGGGCGAGCACGGTGGCGGTGGTGGTTCCATCACCAGCGATGTCGTTGGTCTTGGTGGCCACCTCCTTGACGAGCTGGGCACCCATGTTCTCGAAGGGATCTTCGAGTTCGACCTCACGGGCGATGGATACGCCGTCGTTGGTGATGGTGGGAGCACCGAACTTCTTGTCGAGCACCACGTTGCGACCCTTCGGGCCGAGCGTGACCTTGACAGCATCGGCGAGCGCGTTGACGCCCGCCTCGAGGGCGCGGCGAGCGTCCTCGTCAAACTTGAGAATCTTGGCCATTGAGGACTCCGATTACTTGACGATCGCGAGCACGTCGCGAGCATTGAGGATGAGGACGTCTGCGCCGCCAGAGCTGATCTCGGTGCCGCCGTACTTGCTGTAGACGACCGTGTCGCCGACCTTGACGTCGAGGGGGATGATCTCGCCGGTCTGCTCGCTGCGGCGGCCGGGGCCGACGGCAAGGACTTCACCCTGCTGGGGCTTTTCCTTGGCAGTGTCGGGGATGACCAGGCCGCTTGCGGTGGTCTCCTCGCTCTGGCCGGGCTTGACCACGATGCGATCTTCGAGGGGCTGAAGGTTCATGAAAGGGCTTCTCCGTTGTCGGTTCGCTCAGGAATCGGTTGTGACTGCGAGCGTTTCGCGCGACCCGGGGAGCGTTAGCACTCTCCGAGGGCGAGTGCTAACGATACGCGGAACATCGACAGGAGACAACCTGAGCGACCGAAATCGCTCCGGACCCAAAATCAGAGCAGTGTCGAGATGAGACGCAGATTCGGGTCGGCGCCGGTATCGAGTGGCGATGGGCCATCGGACTGGAGGCGGTACCAACCCGCTGCGGCCACCATGGCGGCGTTATCGGTGCACATGGCCCGACTGGGCAGGAACGCCCGCAGACCATCGGCCACGCACACGTCGAGCAGTCGCTCCCGCAGAAGTGAGTTGGCCGCAACTCCCCCGGCAAGACACAGCCCCTTCGCCCCGTGGTCGTGGGCAGCGCGTCGGGCCTTGGTCACCAGCACATCGACCACCGCCTGCTGGAACGACGCCGCCACATCAGCAGTCGCCACCTCAGGATTACGCCGCACATGGTTGACGACTGAGGTCTTGAGGCCAGAGAACGAGAAGTCGTAGCCCTCGGCGAGCATGGCCCGGGGGAAGGCGATGGCGGTCGGATCACCCTGATCGGAGATCAGATCGATGGCCGGACCACCGGGATAGCCGAGTCCGAGGTACCTGGCCACCTTGTCGAACGCTTCGCCAGCGGCATCGTCGATGGTGGATCCGAGCACGCGGTACTTCCCGTGTCCTTCCATCAGGATCAGCAATGTGTGGCCGCCCGACACGAGCAGCACGACCACCGGCAGTTCAATCTCCGGATCCTCCAACAGCGCAGCGTAGAGATGTGCCTCGAGATGGTTCACCGCGACAAAAGGAACGTCCCACACCAGTGCGAGTGTCTTGGCCGCGCTCACACCCACGAGCAGTGCGCCAATGAGGCCCGGGCCCACGGTTGCCGCCACCGCATCCACATGATCATCGGCAATGCCCGCTTCGATGAGCGCACGGGCGACCACCGGCGTGAGAAGTTCAACATGGGCGCGACTGGCGATCTCCGGGACCACCCCACCGAAGCGAGCATGAAGATCAACCTGGCTCGATACCACCGATGACAGCACCTGATGACCATCGACCACCACCGCCGCAGCGGTCTCATCGCAACTCGTTTCGATGCCGAGTACTCGTGTCGTCATGATTGTTCGTCCTGTTCACTTGTACGCGGAAAATCAGCACCGGGGAGATCAGTACCGGGAAGTACAGCGCTCGGCAGTACAGCGCTCGGAAGTACAGCCAGACGTTCGACCACCAGTGGCGTGTCGAGCGATGCTTCGACGGCTTCGAGTCGACGGGCGAACTCGACGGTGTCGACCTCATGGGCCCACAGCACGAGCGCATCCTCATCGGGATGGCGGTAGTAGCCCTTTCGGCTCCCCACCGGAACGAACCCGAACCGGCGATAGAGCGCAAGCGCCGCCTCATTCGATGCCCGGACCTCGAGCGTGACCGCGGTTGCTCCGCGGACGATCGCCTCCCGCATGAGCACCAGCATGATGCGTGTGCCAACACGAGCACCCTGTCGGTCAGGATCAACGGCGATGGTCGTGACGTGACCGTCAGTGAGTGCGAACAACAAACCGGCGAATCCAACCACGGTGGATCCCACGCGGGCCACGAGATAGATGCGTTCTGGTCGGCGGGCTTCGGCGAGGAACAGTCCATGCGACCACGGGGTGGAGCTGGTGTGCTCCTCGATTCGCAGCACAGCACGCAGATGCCGGCGACGCATCTGTGTGACCACGACCTCGGGCGCGGCGCTCCGAGCGCCCGCAGCATCCCGACTGGCAGCGTGGATACGCATCGCGCTCATGGCGTCGGGCGGGTGGACCAGTTGATCTCTGCATCGGGTTTGCGGAGATAGAGCGGCTGAAGATCCCATGGCTTCACCCACTGCTCGCGCAGCGCTTGCGCGTGGGCCAGCATCACGAGCGAGGATGCGGCCGGATAGGCGAAACCCTCCTCAACGATCTCGATCTTCTTCAGTCCGTCGAACACCTCGCGGTAGCGCTGGACCCCGTCGCCGACCAGCAGACACTCCTCCCCCGACGCGAGGATCTCCGAGGCCAGATCGTCGGGCGAACCAACCTGATGGTCGGAGACCCGCTGCACGCCACCTGGCACCTGCCGATAGAAGGCGTAGAAGAGCTCACCGCGTCGGGCATCAATAGTGGCCACGATCAGACGGGACGTGAACCGGACAGGGAAGGCCAGTAGATCGAGGGAGGACACACCGATCATCGGGACGTTGAGTGCATGCGCCATGGCCTTGGCTGATGCCACCCCGACGCGGAGACCGGTAAAGAGCCCGGGACCAAGGTCGACCGCAACCACACTGATCTCCGAGAGTTCGATACGGGCCTGCCGGCAGGTGAATTCGATGGCGGGCGTGAGCACTTCAGCGTGTTGGCGGCCGCGAAGTGACTGGGTGGAAGCCAGAACGCCTTCGTGTCCGCCGATGGCCACGCTCACCTGTGCAGTGGCCGTATCGATTCCGATGATCAGCATCAGTTCCCACCATTCGGTTCGTAGATCCATTCAGCGACTGCTGTCGCGATGGCACGCAGGCGAGCCGACCAGCGCGGGCCGACCGGGATGAGTTCGAGCACGCGGACATCATCTGGATCTTGCTCTCCGGGGTACGAGAATCTGATCTCGAGATAATCGGCGGGCAGGGCCGGCGCAACGGCATCACCCCATTCGATGACGGTGACTCCTCCGTCATCGAGCATCTCGGGAACGCCGAGATCAAGCACCTCACTGAGCGCTTCGAGTCGATAGACATCGAGATGGTTGAGTTCGAGTCGACCCTCGTAGGTGTTCACAAGCGTGAAGGTTGGACTGGTGATCAGTTCGTCGATCCCGAGGGCGGCCCCGAAACCCTGCGTGAACGCGGTCTTGCCCGCTCCGAGGTCACCAGCGAGCAGGAGCAGATCTCCCGGTCGGGCGAGTTCCGCCAATGCCGCCGCAACGGCCTTGGTAGCGAGCGCTGACGTGGTGCGAACGAAGATCATTCGTCGGCCCTCCTGTAGAAGCGTGGAACGCGTGGGCCGATCCCGCAGACGACCTCGTAGGCGATGGTGTCAAGATGCGCCGCCCATTCCTCGGCGGTGATCACCTCTGCGCCCTGCTGGCCGATGAGGACAACCTCATCACCGGCAGCGATGAGGTCATCGCCGCAGTCCACCATGAGTTGGTCCATCGTGACCACGCCGACAACACGTCGGCGACGACCACCGATCAGCACCTCTCCACCGGAGAGTCCGAAACGTCTCGGCACCCCATCGGCGTACCCGATCGGCACGGTGGCCACGGTGGTTTCGCTCTCGAATCGATGCCGCAGGCCATACGAAACACCATCGCCGGCCGCCACCCGCTTCACCATGGAGACCTCGGCTCGCAACGTGAGCGCTGGACGCAGCCCGAGTTCGGCGGCGAGTCCAGGTGCAGGAGCAATGCCGTACACCGCTATGCCGCTACGAATGAGGTCGTAGCGGCCACGCGGGTGTTCGATTCCGGTCGCGGAATTGGCAGCATGGCGGATCGAGGGTTCGATACCAGCAGACGCGAGCTCACGGATCACCTGATCGAATCGATCCAACTGCAGATCGGTGAAGGGGTTGTCGAGCTCATCAGCCACCGCGCAATGTGTGAACACGCCTTCGAGTTCAAGTTCGGGATGACGGCAGATCTCCTGGGCCATCGCGACGGCTTCCGACGGAGCGACACCGACGCGATTCATCCCGGTATCGACCTTGAGATGCACCAGAACACGGCGGTTCTGGTCAGCTGCGGCAGCAGCGAGAAGTTCGATCGCTGAGGTCGTATACACACAGACCCGCAGATCAAAGCGAACCGCAGCCGCCAGATCAGCGAGGCGTGGTTGGGAGAGCAGCAGGATCGGAGCGACGATGCCGGCCCGGCGCAGAACCGCGGCCTCCTCGACGAGTGCGACCCCCAGCCAATCGGCTCCGGCTTCAAGCACGGCTTCGCTTGTGGCAATGGCGCCATGGCCATAGCCATCGGCCTTCACGACGGCGCATACCAGTGCCGGTGAGACCGCGGCACGCAGCGCTCGGATGTTGTGCGCGACAGCCTCAAGATCGACTTCGGCTCGCGCTGCTCGCACGACGTCTCTACTCGCCGTCCACGGAGTCGAACTCGCGGACGATCTCTCGCACGATGTCACCGCGAGCAACGATGCCGACAAGCGTTCCGCCCTCATCGATGACAACGATGCGATCGATGCCTTCCTCATGCATGATCGTGGCGGCTTCCTCAACCGTTGCGTCCGGAGCGATGACCGTGGCCCCAGCAGTCATGACTTCGCCCACGGTGGAACCCAGTGCCTTCTCCATATCGGCGTCGAATCGCTTCTTCGATGACGGAAGTTCGAGGTAGGCGCCGAGCAGGGTGATCACGGTGGGCAGATGAACCCGCGCCTCCTCGACGATGAGATCGCCGGTCGAGAGCATGCCGACCACCTCGGTGCCGTCGAGTACCGGGGCACCGTCGACATCGCGTCGCAGAAGTTCCCGCATGGCATCACGGACGTCGTCGCCGGGGGCGAAGGTCAGGACCTCGGTGGTCATGATCTCGCTGACAGGGAGTTCTCGAAGCATCGGTCCTCCGGGGGACGACAGTTGGAAGGAAACATTCAGGACAGCAGTTCATCAAGTGCGGCGCGGACAGCGGGAATGCGCCAGGGCAGGTCGCCGGCCACGGAACCGTGCTTCCAGCCTAGGGCGCCCGCTAGCCCGTGAATGAATGCTCCGGCCGCCGCAGCCCGGAACGGATCGAGGCCGGTGGCGAGCAGCGCCCCGATGATTCCGGCCAGCACATCGCCGGTTCCAGCTGTGGCGAGGCGAGCGTCGCCGGTGGTCGACACCAAGACATCGCCGGTCGGTGATGCCACCACGGTCGACGGACCCTTCAGCAGCACCACGGCCCCAGTTCGAGCTGCGAGCCGCCGAGCGGCGGCGATCCGGTCAGTGCCCGGTGGCGCTCCATCAAGTCGGGCGAACTCTCCATCATGGGGGGTCAGCACCGTGTTGGCACCCACCAACTTCGAGTATGCGTCACTCGTCACAGACGTCTCGGCAAGTGCGGTGAGCCCATCGGCATCCACGACTGTGGGGAGGCCGAGCATCTTCGCTCCAACCAGGACATCAACGACGGACGCGAGGGTCTGCGGGGCGAGACCAAGACCATTTCCGATGACAAGCGACTGGAACCGATCGAGATCAGTCAGCACCTGCTCTGCCCATGCGACCGGCGGCAACATTCGCAGAACCACTTCGATGGGAAGCTGCACTGCCGACGCCGCAGTCAGAGCATCAATCACAGTGGGCATCGCGAGTCGAACGTAGCCAGCGCCGGTGCGCAGCGCGGCGCGGGACGCGAGTGCTGCTGCGCCCTCCATTCCCGGTCCGCCGGCTACGACACAGACCGCGCTGTTCCATTTATGCGCGTCGATCGAACGCGCCGCGAGCCAGCCGGCGACTGCGGTCGCGCCGACGAGATGTGCTTTGGCGCTCGACACATCGAGTCCGATTTCGGCGACGGTGATCGTTCCGGCGCAACGGGCTCCGTCAGCAAACAACAGGCCGGGCTTGAGCGCCGCGAAGGTGAGTGTTTCATCAGCAGTCATCACACCGGCAGTCATCACACCAGCAGTCGCGCCGGCCTGACCGGTGAGTCCATCCACGCCCGATGGGATATCCACCGCAAGCACCATCGCTCCCGCTGGCGGGGCCGGCGCCGTGA
>WLCQ01000054.1 GCA_009705225.1 Actinomycetota bacterium
CGAACGCAACGTGAGTCGGTTGGAATCGCGGATCTGTCCGGGGGCGAGCGGTGAACCATCGTCGATGAGTTCGTCACCGGTGGAGATGACACCGACCTTCGGTCGCGGCACCACAGCCACCTCACGCACCCCGATTGTCGCGAGCACCCCGAGATGAGCAGCGGTGAGCGCGGTTCCCGCTTCGAGAAGGAGATCGCCAGGCTCGATGTCGTCGCCGGGTGGACGCACATGGTTACCGACGGGAACCTCGGCATGCACCACAACGGTTGAACCGCTGGCGCCGGCTTCGGTTCGTTCGACCATAACCACGGCATCTGCACCCGGAGGCAGGGGCGCACCGGTCATGATGCGCGCAGCTTCGCCTGCACCAACAGGCGAATCGAGTCCAGACATACCGGCACGAACGGTGCCCACGAGGCGAAGTTCGACCGACGATTCTGATGCACCGACCGTGTCAGCGGCGCGCACCGCAAAACCATCCATTGCCGTATTGGCGAAGGGAGGAACGACCTCGGTGGAGCGAATCGACTCCGCGATCACGCGGTCGAGGGCCTCGTCGATCGGAACAATGACTGGTTCGGCGGGCAGGCAACGTCCGAGGACGAACGCACGCGCCACGTCGAGTTCGATCACGTGAGACGGTTCCGGACCAGATCGATGAGGTACTCACGGAATTCGGCACCGAGATCGCCGCGTTCGAGCGCGAGTTCGACGGTGGCGCGCAAGAAGTCGATCTTGCGACCGACATCGAAGCGGCCCTCGGTGAAGATCCAGCCATGCACTGGTTCGGTCTGAAGAAGCAGTTCGATGGCATCGGTGAGTTGGATCTCACCACCAACGCCGGGGCGTATCTCACCAAGTGCATCGAAAATGCCGGGGGTGAAGATGTAGCGACCCATGACTGCGAGGTTCGACGGAGCATCGGCGGGAGCCGGTTTCTCGACAATGCGACGGATCTGAACCAACTGCTCGGTGATGTGCTGGGGATCCACGCACCCATAGGAGGAGATTTCCTCGAGCGGGAATTCCGACAGGGCGATGATCGACGCACCTGTCTCCTCGTGGGTCTTCATCATGTCGGGCAGCACGGTGGACTCGTCGTCCATGATGTCGTCGCCGAGCATCACCACGAAGGGTTCGTTCCCGACGTGTTTACGAGCCACTGACACTGCGTGGCCGAGGCCCAGTGGCTCGCCCTGACGCACGTAATGAATGTCGGCGAGTTCGGCGAGACGACGCACCTCGACCAACTCAGCGGTCTTGCCGCGGTCCTCAAGGAAGTACTCGAGCTCGAAATTGCGGTCGAAATGATCCTCGATCGCGCGCTTGGAGCGTCCGGTGATAATGAGGATGTCGTCGATACCCGCCCGCACCGCCTCTTCAACCACGTATTGGATCGCCGGCTTATCGACGATCGGGAGCATCTCCTTGGGCTGCGCCTTGGTGGCGGGGAGGAACCTGGTCCCCAGACCGGCGGCCGGGATGACGGCTTTCGTGATCTTCTTCACTGCCAGGGACTCTCCTTCATACGATCCGTCGGAGATCATAGGTCTCTGTCCGCAAGAGTCTTAGCGCGGCACCTGATCTCAGCCCATCGGCGCCGTCCGTCGGCAGACCACGAGGGGACCTCAGGCATCCTCGCTAAGATCCGGCCGCTGTCATCCCCCCAGTCCCGCCGAGGTTCCAGATGCCCACCTATGAATATCGATGCAAGGACTGCGGACACGAGTTCGAGATCCAGCAGGCGTTCACCGATGATCCGCTTACCGCGTGCCCGACATGTAGTGGGGCGCTCAAGAAGAAGTTCGGCTCGGTGGGAATCTCCTTCAAGGGCAGCGGCTTCTACAAGAACGACAGCCGTGGTTCGTCGTCGAGCGCATCAACCGGGGCCACTGCAACTCCCCCGACTGCGAGCACCGAATCATCCTCCGACTCCGCCACCAAAGCGGCAGCTCCCGCAACGCCGGCTCCCGGCACTCCCCCCGCAGCAGCCTCACCCGCGAAGACCGCCCCCTCAACCACGAGCACCTGAGTCGTTCCGCACTGTTGCCATCAAGGGCGAACCCCTAGCGTTCGCCCACCCCGATGGGGCATCGACCCCTCAGCGGTCCTGAGCATCGAAGTGTTCAGCGCGACCACCGGGGGCCACACGTGCGAATCAGCCGGACCTACGACCGCGATCGACTCCTCGGATCGACGCAGCGCCGAACTCTGGTTCGGTTTCTCATCATCGCGTCCGCAGTGGTTGCGGCCGTCGTCACCATTGGATCGATCAATGCGGCGCGTTCACTACGCGACACCTACGGCCATCGCGTCGAGGTGTGGGTAGCCCGGTCCGATCTACCCGTCGGCCATGTCCTCACCAACGACGACATCGACCGCCGCGAACTGCCCGCAGCACTGATCCCGGCGGGGTTGGCGCCCGATCCCGCGACGCGCACCGTGATCGAACCAATCGTCACCGGGGAACCGATTTTGGATCGCCGCCTCTCCGGTTCCACCGTCGCCGGGATCGATGCCCTCATCGGGTCCGGTTCGCGTGCAATCACGATCGAGCGGGACCCGACAACGCCGCCGGTGGAACCCGGGGACAGGGTCGATCTCTACGCGCCTGCGGTTCGGGGCGGCGTGGTTCGCGTCGCCCGACGGGCCCGCGTCCTGGCCGTCGATGATCGAGCGATCACCGTGGCGATCACGGAGAATGAGACTCCCGCAGCAACGGGGGCGAGCCTAGAAAAGATTCTTTCCGTGGTGCTCATCGGATCGGGGTAGGGTCCCCGCCATGCTTGGGAGAAACTCGCACCTCAAATCCCGCCGTTCCGAGCTGGCACTGTGGTCGCTCGCCGCAGTTCTCTGCCTGCTGGTGCTGGTGGCTTCCCTCGGATGGCGCCCGCATTCTGCAAGCGCGCAGACTGGCGTTGTTCCACAAACAGATGAAATGCAGTCACCCGCCCTGTCGAGAAATGCCCAGCTGGGCGGTTCCGATCCCATGGCCGACGGGCGCGCCGCCGCCAGAGACGAGATGGCTCCATGGAAGGCAGTCGTGCTCGGCGCAGTTGAGGGAGTCACCGAGTACCTGCCGATCAGCTCCACCGGACATCTCGTTGTCACCCAACGTCTGCTCGACATTGGCAACGACTCCGCCACCAAGGACGCCGCCGACGCTTACGCAATCGCCATCCAGTTCGGGGCAATTCTCGCTGTGCTCGTGCTCTACCGAAAGCGAGTCAAGCTGCTCTTCCGAGGGCTTCTTGGAAAGAGCACACGCGGCCGACGGCTTCTCATCGCACTTGTTCTGGCCTTTCTGCCCGCAGTCGTGGTCGGCGTCGGGTTGGAGAAACCCATCAAGGCCCATCTGCTCGGTCCGGTCGCAGTCGTCATTGCGTGGGTGGTGGGCGGCATCGTGATTCTCTACGTGGCCCCCCGCATCAAGTCAGACCGACCCGGCATCTCTCTCACCTCCATGACGTCGAGGCAGGCGCTCATCATCGGAGCGGCCCAGGTGCTGGCCATGTGGCCCGGCACCAGCCGCAGCTTGGTCACAATCCTCGCCGCGTATGCCGTGGGTATGACCCTCGCGGCAGCGGTGGAGTTCAGCTTCCTCCTTGGGCTCATGACCCTTGGAGCGGCCACGTTGTTCGAAAGCGCCAAGGACGGTTCCACGGTGATCGACGCCTACGGCGTGGCCAGCCCGCTGGTCGGGGTTCTCGTGGCGTTCCTCGCCGCGGCAGCCTCGATCCGCTGGATGGTCACCTGGTTGAAGACTCGCAGTATGGCGATCTTCGGCTGGGAGCGCATCGTGGTGGCGGCCATCACCGTGGCCCTCATGGCCGGCGGCGTCATCTCTGCTTCAACTGTCTGACACGGTTTGGGTCAGACGATCCCACTGCCGCTGGTCAGCTGCCGCTGAGCGAGACCTCGTCGACGACCAGCGTGGGACAGGCCGTACCGCCCGGCAACCACTCGATATCAGCACCGACCGCTGACGTATCGAGCAGCATCCGCTGCAGACTCGAGGCGATCGTGACCTCGCGCACCGGTTCGGCCAACTCGCCGTTGCGGATGATGAGACCCTCGACGCCCACGGAGATATCGCCACTCACCACGTTGACCCCGGAGTGCAGGCCGGTCATGGACTGCACGTACACACCATCGTCGATACCGGCGAGCAGATCGTCGAACGAACCCGACCCCGGCAGCACCGCAAGCGCCTGGCAGCCAACCCCGGGTGTGGATGACACGCCCCGCACCGCCGAACCGGTGCTGGGCCGACCAGCGCGTCGCCCCGTGGCTGAGTCATAGAGAAATCCCTGCAGTACGCCATCGACGACAAGTTCGTTTCGACGACAGGCGAGTCCCTCGCCGTCGAACATGTCGGCCGCATAGGAACGATGGTCGGTGGGATCGTCGATGAGCGTGAGCGCGCCGGTGGCTATGCGCTCCCCCACCCGCTCAGCGAACGGCGAACGGCCTTTGAGTACGCGATCACCGGTGAGGGAGGAACCGAGGATGCCGATGAGAGTGGCAGCGACTCGCGGTTCAAAGAGCACCGACAGGCGACGTGACGCCGACGGACGGGCGCCGAACAAGCGCGTGGCCCGAAGTACCGCGTCGGCCGCTGCTTCATCGAGATCGAGCGCTTCCGGCGAGAAGCCAACAGTGGAACCAGCACCCGTGTAGGTCTCGTCGCCGTCGGCGGCCAGGGCGAGCACGCTCATCGAGCACCATGCGCCGCGGCTGGTTCCCGCTATGCCCGTGCTCGTGGCCACCGCGAATCGACCCGTGGAATCAGAGAACCCCGCCACGCGTACTCCACTGATGCGGGGATCGCCGGCCAGCACCATGCGTTCGAGTTCGAGCGCGAGTTCGATCTTGCGATCGGCGGACAGAGCGGCAACCGACGGGTCAAAGGCATCGAACGGAACCGGAGCCACGCCGTCGGGCTCGGCAAGGCCGACCCACTCATCAGGTTCGGCGAACCGGGCGTTGTCGCGTGCCTCGGCGAGTGCATCGTCGATGACATCAGGGTCGAGGCTGCCGGCCCACGCGAATCCCTGCCGATGGTCTCGCACCACCCGTACTCCGACCCCAGCTGATGAGGCACTGGTGAATGACTCGATCTGCTGAGCGTGCGCCCGCACACTCGTGTAGTTACTTCGGGCGACGAACGCCTCGAGTTGCTCACCCGGTTCGGCCCGCGCGGCAACGCGCTCAGCGGTCTGTAGCAACGCAGCGCAGTCGTCGTCGGGCGGCTCGAAGAACGCTGGGCTCATGAACCCGAAATGGTGAGATCGTCGACTACGAGGGTGACGCCGGCCGAGCTCATGGGCAGGAACTGCAGATCCGAACCCACGGCCTGAACATCACGCAGCATCTTCTGCAGGGTGGACGCAATGGTGAACTCGCGCACGGGTTCGGCCAATTCACCGTTGCGGATCCGGATGCCCTCGGCGCCGGTGGAGAAGTCGCCGCTCACCGGGTTGACTCCGGAGTGCAGGCCCGAGACCTCCTGTACGAGCACGCCATCGGTGATACCCGCCAGCAATGCTGCGGGATCGGAAGTTCCCGGTAGCAACGAGACAGCGAGGCAACCAACATCGGGGGTGCTCTTGAACCCGCGCACGGCGTTACCGGTGCTCACGGTTCCGGCCCGACGAGCCGATTGTGCGTTATGAACGAACTTCCGCAGCACCCCGTTCTCGATGAGCAGATTGCGGCGAGCAGCGAGGCCTTCGCCGTCAGCATCGGTGGCGGTGAACGCCCGGGTATCGGTGGGATCATCAACAAGAGTGAGCAACGGAGAGGCGACCACCTCACCCATTCGATCGGCGAACAACGAACGACCCTTGAGCACGGCATCGCCGTTGAGGGTGTAGCCGATTAGACCGAGGAACTGGGCGGTCACCCATGGATCGAGCACCACCGTGAGACGACCGCTGCTGGGTTGCACCGCACCGAGCATGCGGGTGGCGCGCTGAGCGGCCTCGGCGGCAGCGCGTTCGGGATCGAGCTGTGAGGGTTCGCGACCAACGGAGAACCCGAATCCGGTCTGGGTGTCATCGCCGTCGGAGGCCATCGCGTAGGTGGCCACGTAACAGTTGGATTCGCGCCCCGCTGAACGGATGCCGGTGGTAGTGACAACGGCGGACTCGGAGATGGAGTCCATGTACTCAGCGGACTCGATGCCCGAGATACGTGGATCGGCGGCGAGCACCGCCCGTTCCATCTCGATAGCCAGTGCCACCTTGGCCTCGGGACTGAAGGTCTCGAGCGCCGAGCGGTAAAGCTCGATCATCGGAGCCGCGACGCCATCGGGTTCGGCCAGCCCGGCGAACTCGTCGAAGGTGGCGAATCCGGCGTTGTCGCGAGCGTCGGCCAGCGTTTCGGCGATCACGGACTCGTCGAGACTGCCAGCGTAGGCAAACCCCTGCCGACCGTCGATGACGACGCGGATTCCGACGCCCTGGGCCTGCGCCGACGAGAGCGACTCGACCTCTCCGCCGTAGACCTTGATCTCGGTATCGGTGCCGCGCACAACAACGGCTTCGACCTGTTCACCGGGTCGGGCCATGGCCACGACCCGATCGGCCACCGCGAGGAGTTCGTCGCTCATGCGGCGGTGCCGCCGATGGTGAGTGAGGACACGCGCAGGGTGGGCACGCCGTCGCCGACGGGAACACCCTGGCCATCCTTGCCGCAGGTTCCGGGAGGACCCATGGCGAAATCGTTGCCGAGGGCATCGATGCGCTGGAGCACCTCGGGCCCGTTGCCGATGAGATTGCCCTCGCGCAGCGGTTCGGTGACCTCACCGTTCTCGATCAGGTACGCCTCGGTCATGCCGAACACGAAATCGCCTGTGGCGGTGTTGACCTGGCCGCCACCGAGATGCTTCACGTACACGCCCTTCTCGGTGGACGCGATGATGGCCTCGGGCTCCTCGGTGCCGGCAAGCAGATACGTGTTGGTCATGCGCACCATCGGGAGGTGTTGATAGCTCTGACGGCGGCCGTTGCCGGAGCTGGCGCGACCCTCCTTGCGGGCCCGCAGCTGGTCCCACATGTAGTCGGTGAGGATGCCTTCCTCGATGAGCACGTTGCGCTGGGCACGGTTTCCTTCGTCGTCGATGGCGATGTTGCCCCACTCGCGGCTCATGGTGCCGTCGTCGACAACCGTGACGCCTTTGCTGGCGACCTGCTGGCCGACGCGACCACCGAACACCGACGCGCCCTTGGAAACCAGATCGGCCTCAAGACCGTGACCACAGGCCTCATGGAAGAGCACGCCGCCGCCGCCGCTGCCGATGACCACCGGCATCTGCCCGCTGGGAGCGGGTCGGGCGGCGAGCTTGGTGATGGCGCGCCCAGCGGCACGGCGGGCGAGTTCGTCAATGTCGTAACGATCGAACAACTCGAAGCCGATCGTGTGGCCGATGCTCTCACGCCCGGTCTGCATACCGCTATCGCCGGTGGCCACACAGCTCACGGCGAAGAAGGTGCGCACCGTTTCGTCCTCGGCGAACAAGCCATCGGAGTTGGCCACGAGGATGCGTCGCAGGCTGTCGCCGTAGTTCACCGACACCTGACTGATTGCTCCATCGGTGGACCGGGCGATCTCATCGGCGCGGGTCAGAAGTTCGACCTTGCGCGCCTTGGGCACCTCGACCGGCGCAATCTCGATCTCGTAGCCGCGCGAGGCCTGCTGACGAGTAAGCGCAATAGTGCGCACTCCGCCACCACCACCCCGAGCTGCTGCAGCAGCGGCCTCCGCAGCGGCGAGGAGTCCGGCTTCGGAGAGATCAGCCGTATGGGCGAAACCGGTGGTGTCGCCGACGACCACACGGATGCCCGCGCCACGATCGCGACCGGAGGTGAGCTCCTCCACCCGACCATCATCGAGCAGTGCCGAGGAACTGCGCCGATCCTCAGCGAAGACCTCGGCGAACTCACCGCCGGTCCGAAGCGCTGAACCCAGCACTCGTTCGAGCACCGATGCATCGATCATTGTTGTCCTCGTCTCGGAAGATGGAAATAGAAGGTGTGCGCTGATGGTGATGCGATCAAGATGGCCGACGGAGCCGGTTGGCCGCACGCCGATCGGAGTCGTAGCGTACCGGTGATGCCCGTGAAGCCCGGTTCGAGCGCAACTGTCGAGTTGCTTGTCAGCGACGCCGACACCGCGATCGCTCATCGTTCCGGCGAGGTTCCGGTCCTCGCAACTCCCCGGGTCATCGCATTATGCGAGCAGGCAGCCTTCACCGCCGTGGCTCCGGAGCTCGATCCCGGCCAGACCACCGTGTCCATGAAGGTCCAGATCGATCACCTCGCCCCTTCCGCTATCGGCCAGACCGTCACCGCCGAAGCCACCGTCGAGAAGATCCAGGGTCGGCGAATCATGTTCACCGTCTCGGTCCACGACGACCATGGGCTCATCGCGGTCGGCAGGGTCACCCGGGTAGTCGTGAACATCGAGGAATTCCTCGCCAAATCCCGCCGCTCAGATTGAGGCCAACCCACGGGTAGCTGTGGGTTCGTAGACTGACACGATGACTGCGCCGGCAAACTCAACAACGCCTCGCCGTCGATGGGCCCTACCGCTGCGAATCGTGATCAGCGTGCTGATGATGGCGGTGCTTTATTCGCGATTTCCCGACCTCTCATGGTCAGAAGTTGTTCCCACCTGGAGCCTGACGACCGCCGAATGGCTTTTGGGGGCAGTGCTTCTCACCACGGTGGCCATGGTTCTGTCCGCGATGCGGTGGCAGCAGGTGCTCCGCGCCATGGACATGCCCACGAGTCTGCGCACGCTCATCCCTCTCGCGTTTGCCGGACAGTTCGTGTCCAATGTTCTGCCGACGACCATTGGCGGCGACGTGCTGCGGGTTTCGAGGCTCTCGAAGCAGAACGGCGAGACCGAGGACACCTTCGCTTCTGTCGTTCTGGAACGACTCAGTGGATGGTTGGTGCTCCCCCTCATCACGTTCTTCGGTCTTGTCATCAATCCCGACCTTCGCAAGCAGGGCGACGCCACGTTGTTCGCTGTGCTGATCTCCGCGCTCACGCTCTTCGGGCTCATCGCGATCATCGTCATCGCTGACCATCCCCGTCTCGGAGGCCGCTTCGCGTCGCGGGAGGGTTGGACTCGTTTTGTCGGAGCCGTCCATCTCGGCGTGGCCCGAATGCGGGCTCATCCCGGCGCCACCGTCGGTATCGTGCTCGCCGGACTTCTCTACCAACTCGTGCTGTGTGTCGCCGCACTCATGGTTGCCGCCGCCCTCGGGTTCGGCTGGCTGGGAATGACCCCACTTCTGGCGTTCTTCCCCGCGGTGCTGATCGCCCAGGTCCTGCCCATCGGAATCGCCGGCCTCGGGGTACGTGAGGGCGCTTTCGTCCTGTTCCTCACCCCGCTTGATGTCCCCGCCGAGCAGGCCATCGCTCTCGGGTTGGTGCTGTACGCCGTGAATCTCGTGGTCAGCCTTGCCGGTGCTCCATCGTTCGCCATCGGCGGTCGGCGCACCCCGAAGACGTCCAACTCCTGACGCTCCCCGGGCGCGCTCGACCGACTGCCCCGGCGCCCGTCGACGAAGGCGGCACCAGTCACAGGCTTTGATAGCTCGGGTACCCACCCGAAGCGGTACCGTTCAGAGGTCCGCCGAAGGAAACCGCCTGCGAATGATCCTAGAGAGCATCACTTCCCCAACCGATCTCCGAGCGCTCTCCCCAGAGCAGCTCGAGACGTTGGCGCGGGAGATGCGCGATGTCATCGTCGAGTCGGTCACGGTCCATGGCGGGCATCTCGGTTCGAACCTCGGGGTGGTCGAACTCACGCTCGCAATTCATCGGGTCTTCGAGTCACCCAAGGACATCATCCTGTGGGACACCGGCCATCAGTGCTATCCCCACAAGATCGTGACCGGTCGCACCCAGGGGTTCGCGAATCTTCGTCAGGCCGACGGCCTTTCCGGCTACCCCTCACGGGCCGAATCCGATCATGACTGGATCGAGGACAGCCACGCATCCACAGTGCTGAGCTGGGCCTACGGACTCGCTACGGCTCAGGTCGCCAAGGGCGAAACCGACCGGCGCATCGTTGCCATCATCGGCGATGGCGCAATGACCGGAGGCATGGCCTTCGAAGGATTGAACAACCTCGGCCACGCCGGCCGCGATGTCATCATCATCCTCAACGACAACGGCCGTTCGTATGCGCCGACCATCTCGAGACTCGGTGAGAGTCTTGTCAAGATCCGCAACAACCCGGTGTACATGCGTCGACAAGCACGGCTCGAGAAGTTGCTCTCGGATATCCCCGTTGTCGGCGGCCTCGCCGAGCGCGGTCTCGACGCCACCAAAGCCGCCATCCGCGAGATGTGGGAACCCACGGCATTCTTCGAAGCACTCGGCGTGCGTTACGCCGGCCCGTTCGATGGTCACGATATCGCTGCGGTTGAAATGGCTCTCAACAACGCTGTGGCGATGAGTGGTGGCCCCCAGGTCATCCATGTCATGACCCAGAAGGGTCGCGGCTATGCGCCGGCCGAGAACGACCCCATCAAGCGACTCCACGACACCTCCGAGTCCAAACCGGGCAGCTACACCGCCGCCTTCACCGAGGCACTCATCGCCGAAGGAGCGCAACGGCCCGAACTCGTTGCCATCACTGCAGCAATGCCCGACTCAACCGGGCTGCTGGCGTTCTCCGAACGCTTCCCCGGCCGCATGCTCGATGTCGGCATCGCCGAACAACATGCCGTCACTGCTGCTGCCGGCATGGCGCGGGGCGGACTTCGGCCGGTCTTCGCGGTCTACTCAACCTTTCTCACACGAGCTATTGATCAGGTCAACCTCGACGTGGGCCTGCACAGCGAACCCGTGGTGTTCTGCCTGGACCGCGCTGGTATCACCGGCGACGACGGCCCCAGCCATCACGGTGTGCTCGACATGGTGCTGCTCACCAAGGTGCCGGGAATGACTGTCTTCGCTCCCTCCTCCTATCAGGAGGTCGGGCAGATGCTGCATGACGCCCTCGAGATCACCGATGGTCCGTCGGCCATCCGCTGGGCCAAGACCGAGGCCCGCCATGTCGGCCCCGATGAAGTTGGCAGTGGCCTCAATGCCCGACAGTTGCTGGCGGGCACCGAACTGTGCATCATCAGCGTCGGCAAGATGCTCGACGCCGCCGAGGCCGCCGCCACGCAGTTGGCCAGTGAGGGAATCTCGGTGTCGTTGTGGGATGCCCGGGTGGTCAAGCCACTGGACCTCAACATGCTCACTGCAGCAGGCGAGCACCCCTTCGTCATCACCATCGAGGACGGCCTGCGCGACGGCGGCGTGGGTTCGGCCATCGCTGATTCACTTTCCGAACTCACCATCGGACGCACACCCCCGCGGGTACGCACGCTCGGTGTGCCCACCCAGTACATCGCCCACGGCAAGCCGGCGGCCATCCTCGCCGAGCTTGGACTCGACGCTGCCGGCATCGCCGAATCCGCTCGGTCGCTGTGTCGATCCGAGGGCAACGTCACCGCCTGATCCATGGCTTCTGATCCCACCGACTTTCCGCCTACTGCCCCGTCGGGTGTGTTCGATCTCACCGGACGCACCGCGCTGGTCACCGGGGCATCTTCGGGTCTGGGCTGGCGGATGGCATTGGTGTTGGCCCATGCGGGTGCCACCGTGGCAGTTACCGCACGTCGAGCCGATCGGCTCGCTGCGCTGGCCGCTGAACATCCGTCGATCCGGCCCTTCACCGCGGATCTTGCCGATGCAGACCAGCGTGAACGCCTCGTCGCCGAGGTCGAAAGTGCGTTGGGCCCGCTCGATGTCCTCGTCAACAACGCCGGCGTGGCCAACCCGAAGCCCATCGAGCAGGAGACCCTTGAGGATTTCGAGGCCATGGTCGAGATCAACCTCACCTCGGCTTGGCATCTCACCAAACTCTTCGGCGTCGGCATGGTTGCCGCCGGTCGCGGTTCAGTCGTCAACATCGCCTCCATGCTCGGCGTGGTCGGCGCCACACCCAGCAAGCAGACCGGCTATCCGGCGGCCAAAGCCGGACTCATCAATCTCACCCGAGAACTCGGGCTGCAATGGGCCCGCAAGGGTGTGCGGGTCAACGCGATCTGCCCGGGGTGGTTCGCCACCGAGATGACCGACGACCTGCTCTCCACCGACGCTGGTGTGCGATTCATCGCGGACAACACGCCCTTGCAACGCGCAGGTCTGGTGCATGAGATCGACGGGCCACTGCTGCTGCTGGCCTCGGATGCCAGCAGTTTCATGACTGGTTCCATCCTGCTGGTCGACGGCGGCTGGACCGCCCGCTGAACAGGCAAGTTTTAAGGGTTTTCGTGCGTTCATTCCCTGACCGGTAACCGATCCGGTTCAGCACCCCACGGGAGGAATCATGTCCGAGCAATCCACCACCGACACGTCCGATTTCGTCTGGACCGTCGAGATGTCACCCGGACTTGGATCCGAACTTTTCTACGTCATGCGCCGGGAGTCCGCCGAGTACTGGCTCAAGCGCGGTGCAGTGCTCGATTGCGGCGTGTGGGACGAGGTTGCCGATCTCGGAGATGACGTCCTCGAGGAGGTCCTCGGACTCGCCGGGTACGGCAGCCTCGAGGACTACACCCGCCATCTGGCGATCACCGGTGCCGTGCCGCTGCCGGGCGTCGAGGTGCTTGCCGCCGCTGACTACGACCCCGACGCGTGGCCTCCGCTGCCCGAGGACGAGTTCGACCCTCATTCGATCCCCGCTGTGGCTGACGGTGACTGGCCCCCGCATATTGCATGGCTCGTGCACGAAGACCTTCCCGCCGAGATCCGCGAAGAGTTCGCCGATTCCTACGAAACGAGTTTCAACGGCGCCTACGCGACGATCGAGCCGGACAAACGCGACGCTGTGATCGCTGCGCTCGAAGCGGCCGGCTTCACAGTCAGCGAGGACCCCACAATCGGACTTCTCGCATTCGTCGGTTGGTGAGAACGATGCCACGACTCGTACTCCTCGGCGCAGTGTTTCTGGTCGGCGTGATGGGTGTCGGTTGCTCATCATCATCGGGCTCATCCCCATCGATCTCCGCAGTGCACTGGGTGCTCGATGAACCACCAGCAGGATCTCAACTTCGCATCACCGGCTACATCGGCAGCAGTTCCTGCAACTCCTTCGATCGGGTCGACGTCGAGGAGTCCGACAGCGCAGTGGACGTTCAGGTCCTCGTGCGGTTCAACGGCGCCGAAGCATGCACCGCCGATATGCGGATGCAGGCGATCACCGTGGAACTCAAGAACCCGCTCGCGACCCGCGAACTCACCGGTTGCCAGCCGATCGAGACCACACCGGGAGTCGTCGACCCCGAGGGTTGTCTGCGGATCGAACCCGGTATGCCTCGGTGATGCGAGCGACGCGACTCAGTCGTGGGCGTCAGCGTGCTGTGCGCGTCGCTTCGCATCGGCCTTGAGATCACCCTTGGCCACCTTGCCACCCGAGGAACGCGGCAGCGCATCAACAACGACAAGTTGTTCGGGCCACCATTCGCGAGACACTGATCGTTCACGCAGATGCGCGGCGAGTTCGTCGAGTGTGAGTGACGCACCGGCACGCAGTTCGACATAGGCACACACCCGCTCGCCGAATACCGGGTCGGGCCAGGCGACCGCAGCCACCATGGCGACCGCCGGATGCGTGGCCACCTCGGCCTCAACCGCCGGGGCACTGATGTTCTTGCCACCACGGATGATGAAGTCGGAGGTGCGACCGATGACAGTGAGCACACCGGCGGAGTCGATGCGCACGATGTCGCCCATGAGCATCCAGCCATCGTCGGTGAAGAGTTTCGCGTTGGCACCCTCATCGCCCCAGTACCCGAGCGCAGTGGCCGGACCCCGACATGCGGGC
>WLCQ01000055.1 GCA_009705225.1 Actinomycetota bacterium
GCCAATCCCACCGGACCTCTGCACGCCGGCCACGGGCGCGGTGCGGCGTTCGGCGATTCGCTCGCCCGCATCCTCTCCCGCTGCGGCTACGAGGTTTCGCGAGAGAATTACCTCAACGATCGTGGCACCCAGATGCAGCTCTTCGTGGCGTCGCTTGCGGCTCGCCAGCGTGGTGACGATGTCCCCGAGGGCGGCTATCAGGGGCAGTACATCATCGACTGGGCCGCCGAGATCCCCGCCGATGAGGACCTCATGGAATGGGGTGAGGCTCGAGCTGTCGCCGATCATCGCGCCACGCTCACCCGTATGAACGTCGATTTCGATTCCTGGTTCAGTGAGCGCTCGATGGTGGAGTCCGGCGCAATTGAGACCACCCTCGCCGATCTGCGTGCGCGCGGCGTGGTCTATGACCACGAAGGTGCGGTGTGGTTGCGATCCACCGATCACGGTGACGATAAGGATCGTGTGCTCATCAAGAGCGACGGCGAGTTCACGTATCTGCTTCCTGACATCGCCTATCACCGCGACAAGTTCACCCGCGGGTTCGATCTTCTCATCGATGTATGGGGCGCTGATCATCACGGGTATGTGCCGCGAATGAAGGCGGCAATGCAGTCGCTCGGTCACGACCCCGCCGAACTCGAGTGCGTCATCATCCAACTCGTGAACCTGCTCAAGGGCGGGGAGCCGGTTCGATTCTCCAAGCGGGCCGGCGACATCGTCGAACTCGCCGAGGTGCTCGACGAAGTCGGAGCCGACTCCGCCCGTCTCACCTACCTGCTTCAGTCGGTCGACTCGACGCAGACCTTCGACTACGACATCGTGAAGAGCCGGGCTATGGACAATCCCGTCTTCTATGTGCAGATGGCCTACGCCCGCATCCGGTCGATCTTCCGGGTGGCCCAGGAACGCGAAGTCGAACGCATTGCCGCAGCATTGGTCGATCGATCGCTGTTGGTGCACGAGCGTGAACTCGACATACTGCGAGCCTTGTCGGAACTCCCTGACACCGTGGCCGCCGCCGCAGCCGACCGGGCGCCGCATCGGATCGCCACCTGGGTGCGCGAGCTCGCCGGCAGCGTGCACGGCTTCTACCACGACTGCTACGTGATGGGCGACGGTGTCTCTGCCGATCTCACCCAAGCCCGACTGCAACTTGTCGAGGCCGCATCCATTGGTTTGGCCATCGGCCTCGATCTCCTCGGGGTCAGTGCTCCCGACCAGATGTGAGATCGATGAGCGCGCTGCAGTTCTCCCTTCTCCCCGACACCGCTGAGGTGGGGCCAACCGGCGAGTTGATCATCGGCGGATGCAACACGCTCGAACTCGCCGAACGATTCGGGACCCCGCTGTTCGTCTACGACGAAGCACACCTCCGAGCCCGCTGCCGCGAGGCGGTCGCAGCATTCGGTCCCGGTGTGAACTTCGCGACCAAGGCCTTCCTCTGCACTGCCATGGCGAAGCTCGCCGCCGAAGAGGGCTGCAACCTCGATGTCTCGACGGCAGGGGAGTATCACGTGGCCCGCTCGGCCGGCGTGCCCGCCGAGCGGTTGGTCCTGCATGGCAACAACAAGAGTTCCGATGAATTGCGTCGGGCCATCACCGAGGGCGTCGGTCGCATCATCGTCGACTCCTTCGACGAGCTCGACCGCATCGAGGCGCTCGTCGCAGAAGGATTGCCGGTACCGCGCGTACTCATCCGCGTCACCCCCGGCGTGGAGGCGCACACCCACGAGTTCGTGCGCACGGGTCAGGACGATTCCAAGTTCGGCTTCGGGTTCTCCACCGGACTCGCCGAGGCTGCGGTGGTCCGTGCTGCCGCATCATCGGCGATCGACCTCGTCGGTATCCATGCCCATATCGGTTCGCAGGTCTTCGAGGCGCGGTTCTTCGAGATGGCCATCGAGGTGCTCGCCCCGTTCGTCGAGCGACACGGGCTCGCGGAGTTTTCCGTCGGTGGTGGGCTCGGCGTCGCGTATGTCAACGGCGAGGAGGCCCCCTCAATCTCGCAATGGGCCGACGCCGTGCATCGTGCCTGCGCTGCGGCCGGTATCACCGCTCAGGTCACGGCCGAGCCCGGTCGGTCACTCGTTGCGCAAGCCGCGGTCACGCTCTACGAGGTCGGGACCATCAAGGACATCCCGGGCATCCGCACCTATGTGTCGGTCGACGGCGGAATGAGCGATAACGCCCGACCGATCCTCTACGGCAGTCAGTACGAGGCATTCCTGCCCCGTGAGGTCGGCGCCGACCGTGCTCGAACGGTCACCATCGTGGGCAAACACTGCGAATCGGGAGATCTCCTCATTCGTGACGCAGCGGTTCCGGAAGATCTCGCAGTCGGTGACATCCTCGCCACGCCGGTCACCGGCGCCTACGGGTATTCCCTCAGTTCCAACTACAACAAGGTCACCCGCCCAGCGGTGGTGTTCGTCGCCGATGGGGAGGCCCGCCTCGTCGTGCGTCGCGAAACCCTCGACGATCTCCTCAGTCTCGATCTGGGCTGACCCGGCCGCAGCATGGGTGCCGTCGACCTCTGGACCACCATGGTCGTCGTACTCGTTGCCGCAATGGTGCAGAGCACCACGGGGTTCGGATTCTCACTGCTGGCGGTTCCGCTGATCTCGCTCGTGCTACCGACCGAGAGTGCTGTCGTCATTGCGGCGACGCTGGGAACCCTCACCAGTTCGGCGCAGGCGATCGGGCAGCGCGAGCACGGTGATCGACCCACGATCCTTCGGATGTTGGCCGGTGCTGCGGTCGGCGCCCCGTTCGGACTGATCCTGCTGACGGTCGCATCGAACAGGCAGCTCAAATTCGGGCTCGCTGCCGTGATCATCGCGTTCCTCGTCATCAATCTCCGCGGTCTCACCATCGAGCGCGGGTCTCGTGGTGTCGATGTTGCTGCCGGCACGATCAGTGGTGTTCTGAACACCTCTCTCTCATCGAACGGACCCCCACTGGTGATGGCACTCCATGCTCGGCACATGTCGCCCTCGGCATTCAGGGCAACCATCTCGGCGGTCTTCGCCGGCACTGGCGTCATCACCGTGGGTCTCTTCCTGGCCAGCGGTCGCTACGACTCCGATGTGCGGAAATTGCTCGTGGCGGCGGTGCCGGCCATGGTGATGGGCTACGCGATCGGCGCTCGCGTCCGTCCACATATTGATCCACCCCGGTTTCGTCAGGCGGTCATGGTGCTGTTGACGGCGACGGCAATCATCACCCTCGCTGGTGCGCTCATGGCATCCTGACCGATCGGGTTCATCCGCTGCTGGGCTTTCCAGTTCGGGCTTGGCTTGCCGCCCCGATAGCCTCGGGCCGGTGAACGACTCCCCGGTGCGAGTCGGCCTGCTCGGTTGCGGCACGGTCGGCTCCTCGCTCATCTCCCTACTGCAGCGTCAGAACTCGCTCATCAGCGCGCGCGCTGGCCTCAACGTCGTCGTGGCGGCAGTCGCAGTCCGCGATCCGGATCGGCCGCGTCCGGTCGGGTTCGCCGACGCGATCCTCACGACCGATGCCGCATCGATCGTGGTCGACCCGACTATCGATGTGGTTGTCGAGGTCATGGGTGGCATCGAGCCAGCCCGCGCACTTGTACTGGCCGCCCTCGCTGCCGGCAAGCCGGTGATCACCGCCAACAAAGCGCTGCTGGCCGCGCACGGTGCTGAGCTGTTCGCTGCTGCCGATGCCGCTGGGGTCGATCTGCTCTTCGAGGCCGCCGTGGCCGGTGGCATCCCGTTCATCCGACCCCTTCGTGAGTCGTTGCGGGGCGAACCCATCGGCCGTGTGATGGGCATCATGAACGGCACCACCAACTACATACTCACTCGAATGACCGAAGCGGGGGCGCAGTACAGCGACGCGCTCGCCGAGGCGCAGGCGCTCGGATACGCCGAAGCCGATCCCACTGCTGATGTTGAGGGTCTCGATGCTGCGGCAAAGATCGCCATCGTCGCGTCGATTGCGTTCGGCGTTGACGTCACCGACTCGATGGTCGATGCCGAGGGAATCAGTTCCATCACTGCCGACGACATCGCCTTCGCCACCCGCAATGGGTTCGTGATCAAACTGCTCGCCGTTGCCGAGCGCTTCGACACCGATCACGGCGACGAACTCATCGCCGCTGTCCACCCGGTACTGGTGCCGGCCACCCACCCGCTCAGCTCAGTTCGCGACAGCTTCAACGCCGTGTTCGTCGAGGGCGAGGCGGTCGGCGAGCTGATGTTCTACGGCCGGGGTGCTGGTGGCGATCCCACAGCGAGCGCGGTCCTGGGCGACCTCATCGATGCATCGGTCAACCTGCGCGCTGGTGCGCACGGTTCCATCGGCTCGCTCGGAACCCCCCGAATACGGCCATCGGATCAGACGTCATCGGCCCACTACTTGAGCCTCGTCGCCGTGGATCGCCCGGGTGTGCTCGCCACCATCGCCAGTGTGCTCGGTGACAACGGCGTGTCCATCGCATCAATGGCCCAGTCAGCTGCGGATTCCGAACTCGGCGGTTCTCTCGCCGATGACGAAGCCCGCCTCGATTTCATCACCCATCGGGTGGGACGTCGTGAACTCACTGCCACACTCGCCGCTCTCCGGTCGCTCGAGGCCGTGCGTCGAGTGGGCAGCGTCATCCGGGTGCTCAGCGAGGAGGAGTCAGAGTCATGAGCCTCACCTATGTCAGCACGAGGGGGGAGGCGCCCGAGCTGGGGTTCGCCGATGTGCTGCTCGCCGGCCTTGCCCGAGACGGTGGCCTCTATGTGCCGTCCTCGTGGCCGTCGATCACGGTCGGCGACCTCGATCGTTTCGCGTCGATGCCCTACGCCGACGTGGCCGCCGAGGTCATGTGGCCGTTCGTCGAAGGATCCATCGATCGCGAGGCCTTCGCCTCGATGGTCACCGACACCTACGCCACCTTCGATGCCGACGAAGTGATCCCGCTCACTGATCTCGGCGATGGCATCTGGCTCGCTGAGCTCTTCCATGGACCGACCCTCGCATTCAAAGATGTCGCCCTGCAGTTGGTCGGACGACTCTTCGACCATGAACTCACCCGCAGGGGCGAGAAGGTCACCGTGGTCGGTGCTACTTCGGGCGACACCGGCTCTGCGGCCATCGAGGCGCTGCGCGACCGCGAATCGGCTGAAGTGTTCATCTTGCATCCGGCCGGTCGGGTCTCCGATGTGCAGCGCCGCCAGATGACCACTGTGGCTGCGTCGAATGTTCACAACATCGCCGTCGAGGGCACCTTCGATGATTGTCAGGATCTCGTCAAGGCCCTCTTCGCTGATGATGGTTTCCGTGACACCCGCAATCTCTCGGCGGTCAACTCCATCAACTGGGCACGAGTCATGGCCCAGATCGTCTACTACGTGACCACCACCACGAGACTCGGCGGGGGAGCGGGCCGACCAGTGGCGTTCTCGGTGCCCACCGGCAACTTCGGAAACGTGTTCGCAGGTTATGGAGCCCAGCGCATGGGCACGCCCATCTCGCAGTTCGTGGTGGCTTCGAATCGCAACGACATCCTCACGCAGTTCCTCACCACCGGGACCATGACCATCGGCGAGGTGCATCCGACATCGAGCCCGAGCATGGACATCCAGGTGTCCTCGAATCTCGAACGACTGCTGTTCGAGATCTTCGGACGCGATGGCGCTGCGGTGGCCGATCTCATGGCCCGATTCCGCTCGGAAGGCACCGTGTCGGTGGAGGCCGGTCGTCTCGATCTCCTCGCCGAGCACTGGAGTGCGGCCCGGGTTGATGATGAGCGCACCGCCGCCACCATCGCAACGCTCTATGACGAGCGCGGTGTGCTGCTCGACCCGCACACTGCAGTCGGGTTGGCTGCCGCCCGCGAAATGCGCGCCGATCCTGCGGTTCCCATGGTGGTGCTCGGCACCGCGCACCCCGCCAAGTTCCCCGCTGCGGTTGAGGCTGCATCGGGCGTTCACCCGCAACTTCCCGACCGCCTCGCCGATCTTTTCGATCGCACCGAGCGCTTCGTCACCGCCCCGAACGACTATCTGACGGTTCGAACCATGATCGAATCCACGCTCGACGGGGCTCGCTGAGCCATCCACCCCCGAATTGCGCCACACTTGGAGCCATGAAGTACATCGTTTGTGTCCCTGATGGTTGTGCCGATGAACCGCTCGCCGAACTGGGCGGTCGAACGCCCCTGCAGGCGGCGCATACCCCCACGATCGATCGGTTGGCTGCCCGCTCTACGCTCGGGCGGGCTGCGGTCATCCCTGCTGGTATGCCGCCGGGGTCCGATGTCGGCAACATGTCGATCTTCGGCTACGACCCCGCCCGCTATCACACCGGCCGAGCGCCGATCGAAGCTGCTGCGCTCGGTCTGCGTCTGCGCCCCGACCAGGTCGCCTATCGATGCAATCTTTCCAAGGTCGGCGCCGATGGCACCATGATCGACTTCGCCGGAGGGCATCCCTCCACCGAGGACGCAGCGGTCGTCATTGCTGCGCTACAGGCCGAACTCGGCGGTGACGGCATCGAGTTTCATCCCGGCGTCCAATACCGCCACATCATGGTGGCCCCGGCGGAGTGGGCCGAGGCCGACTGTGCGCCGCCACACGATCTCACCGGAAAGCCCTCGGTGTGGCCCACCGGTGCTGCTGCTCCGAGGCTGCAACGCCTCATGGACGCGTCCCGCGACGTGCTGGCCGATTCCAATCTCGATGCATCACAGATCTGGTTATGGGGTCAGGGGTTCCAGCCCCAGATGCCGTCGTTCAGTTCCACCTATGGCGTGCAGGCGGGACTGGTCACCGCCGTCGATCTCGTGCGCGGCCTCGGCGTGCTCACCGAGATCGAGATCGTTGAGCTCGCCACCGCAACCGGTTGGTACGACACCGACTACGAAGGCAAGCGCGACTGCGCGCTGCGTTCGCTGGAATCGGGTGCCGATCTGTTCATCATCCATGTCGAAGCCACCGATGAGGCCGGTCATGCCGGCAACGTCGAGGAGAAGGTCAAGGCCCTCGAGAACTGGGATTCCCGGATCCTCGCCGATCTTCTCCCTGCACTCGATGACATGGGGCCATGGCGGCTCCTGATGCTTCCCGATCACGCGACGCCACTCGCTACCCGAACCCACAGTTCCGACCCCGTTCCGTACCTGCTCGCCGATTCGGCGGTCGACGGTCCGGGTGGCGCCTACACCGAGGCCGGGGTGGCCGGTGCGCCGATCGTCGCCGGTCACGAACTCATGGGGCGTTTGCTCTCCGCGAACTAGTTCCCTACGCTTCCCATCGTCGATCCGGTCTGCAACGCAGCCTTGGTCGTCTCACCGCCGTCCGGCGGACCCCGGGGCACTGCGTTCCGGCTCTTCTCCCTCTCTTTCCATCCACTGCGCAACAACGTGCGCTCCGTGTCGCGGCTGATCTCCCGTCGCTGCGTCCACCCGATCCCCCTGAGGACTCCCCATGGCTGACCAACTCGAACGATCGATGCTCGAGGCGAAGGACCGCGATGAACTCATGTCCATCGCCAAAGCGCTCGGCGGCAAGCCTGCTGCCAGAGCCAAGAAGGCCACGGTCATCGATCTCATCCTCGAACTTGCCGGCGTAACCACGGCTGCCCCTGAGCCAGTCGATGAGCCGGTCGCCGAGACTGCAGTTGAGGATCTGACGTTTGAATCTGGTACTGATCCCAGCGCCGCTGTTGCGGACGAAGTTGCGGCTGGCGGCGAGACACCCCCCGATGCTGAACCGGCGCCGAGTGCAACCGTCGATCCTGATGTCGAGACTGTCCCCACCCCCGCCGAACTCCTCGACGATGTGAGCGGCGACCAAGGTGAGGGCGGAGAGGGAGGCCGTCGGCGTCGTCGTCGTGGACGCGATCGCAGCGGCGAGCGCGATGGTTCGCGTGAGGTCATCCGCGATACCAACCGTCCGGAGGAGTCGTTCGTCGGTGAGCCCACCGATGTGTCAGGAGTTCTTGATCTCCGTGATGAGGGTTACGGCTTCATCCGCGTGGCCGGATATCTGCCCACTCGGGACGATGTGTACGTGTCGGTCAAGCAGGTCCGGCAGTTCTCGCTTCGTCGCGGCGATCTCATTGCAGGAGCCTGTCGACCGGCGACCCGCAACGAGAAGAACCCGGCGCTTCTGCGCATCGATTCCGTGAACAGCGCCGATCCCGATGCGGCGCGTGATCGCCGTCGCTTCGAGGACCTCACTCCGCTCTTCCCCGACTCCAGGTTGTCCCTGTCGAGTCGCGACGAGCCCTACAACATGACTGCCCGCATCATCGATCTCATCTCGCCCATCGGCAAGGGTCAGCGTGGGCTCATCGTTTCGCCCCCCAAGGCCGGCAAGACCACGATCATGAAGCAGATCGCCAAGTCGATCGAACAGAACAATCCCGAGGTGCACGTCATGGTGCTGCTCGTCGACGAGCGGCCCGAAGAAGTCACCGACATGCGACGCTCGGTGTCGGGTGAAGTCATCGCCTCCACCTTCGATCGTCCGGCCGAGGAGCACACCGCCGTGGCCGAATTGGTCATCGAACGGGCCAAGCGCATGGTCGAGGATGGTCGCGATGTTGTCATCATCCTCGATGGCATTACCCGTCTCGCGCGCGCCTACAACCTCGCTGCTCCCGCCACTGGCCGTGTCATGTCCGGTGGTATCGACACCGGTGCGCTCTATCCGCCCAAGAAATTCTTCGGTGCAGCTCGCAACATCGAGGAGGGTGGCTCGCTCACGATCCTTGCGAGTGCGCTCGTCGATACCGGTTCGCGCATGGACGAGGTGATCTTCGAGGAGTTCAAGGGCACCGGCAATATGGAACTCCGACTCGATCGCCGTATGGCCGAGCGACGGATCTACCCGGCCATCGAGGTCGACGGCTCCTCCACCCGTCACGAGGAACTGCTTTATGACCGCAAGCAGCTCCAGAACGTCTACAAGCTGCGCCGGGTGCTCTCCGGTCTGGCCGCCGAGAGCGGTTCGGGTGCTTCCGGTCTCGAGATGCTCATCGATCGCCTCAGCAATTTCCGCACCAACGACGAGTTCCTGGCCGAGATCGCCAAGGGCTGATTCAACCCCTGCGAGTACCTTGCCCAGCGCTTGGTTCGACCGGGATTGCAGACAACCGCTTCCGTCCGGCAGACTTGCCGTTCCGATTTCTCACTGGAGTACCGCCATGAAGGCCGACATCCATCCCAATTACGTCGAGGCGACGGTCAAGTGCTCGTGTGGAAACACGTTCACCACCCGCTCCACCAAGGCTGAACTCAGTTCCGAACTCTGCAACGAGTGCCATCCGTTCTATACGGGCAAGCAGAAGCTCGTTGACACCGGTGGCCGCATCGAGAAGTTCGAGAAGCGCTACGGCAAGCGCCGTAAGTAACCTCCGCACCCGATCCCAGGGGCCTGTCGTTCCACTCGAACCAGACCAGCGCGCCGGGCTGTTCGCGGCCAAGGCGCGCGGGCTGGTCGCTGCGCATCTCCAACTCGACGCTGCCGTGCTCACAGGCAGGCCGCTTCCGTTCGGCGCGGCCGTGCTGCATGACGACCAACTCTGGGTGCTGCTCGGAGACCAGGCGGCTCGCAATTTGGGCCCCGCCATGGTCTGGGCCTCACGTCAGTCGTCGTCCGGGTTGCACCTGCTCGTGGATTCCGAGGTCGATACCGGCATCGTGGCCCGCCGCGCGGCGCTGTTCGCCGATCCTCCGCAGGTCTGGTCCGTGCGCGGTCGGGTCATCGCTCCTGCGGTGGCCGCTGGAGCGTGTGTACCGATCGAACCTTCGGCGGTCGCCCGCGATGCCGCAGTGGTGCTCCACGAGGCCGGACTCGAGGTCGTGGTCGAGCATGGCGAGATCCGCGGTGAGATCCGCGGACTCGAAGTTGCTCGCGTCGTGATCCAAGAAGATGCAGGTGCGAGGGTCGATGTCGGTGTTGGTCGACACGATCGCGAGGCCTTCGCCATGGTGCATGGCTCGGTGCCCACACCCGAGGCTCTGGCTTCGGTGATTGCCAGCGTTGATCGGGTCCGTCGACCCGAAGCTGAACCGCATCCGTTGCGTCAGTTGGCTCCCGAAGGTTGGCTGCGATGGCGCCTGCTCACCGATCCTTCACTCATCGGCCTCACTGAGCTCCGATTCGCGGAAGCTGCGCTCGAACGTGAGAGCGTCAAGGACACCGGCGCTGCGATCGCGTTCGGCCGCGACCACGAGGGCAATGATGTCGTCGTGGCCTGCTCCGTTGGTATTGATCTCGACCTCGTGCCATCCGCGGCCGACGCCCGGTTTTCTCTCAACCCCACCGCCCAGCTCCTGATCGTTCTTCCATCGCGAGATCTCCATCCCGCGGCGCATCAGCTGGCGGCACAGTTGGCGTATCCGGCGCGGTTCGTCACCGTTGATGGCGATTGGCGTGTCGCCCGCGCGGAGCAGTTCACGTGAGCATGCTCGATCGTCTCGATGATCTCGAGCGCGAGTACGCCGAGGTCGAGCGCTCCATCGCCGATCCGGCGGTCATCGCCGATCAGAGTCGCTACGCCGATCTCAGCCGTCGCTATCGCGATCTCGGAGAGTTGGTTGTGCGCCTGCGCGATCTCCGACAGGCAAATGCCGATCTCTCGATCGCCCGTGAGATGTACACCGAGGCCGACGCCGAGGATCGCGACATGCTCCGAGAGGAGATCGACGGCGCCGAAGCCGCAATCATCCGTCTCGATGAGGAGATCAAGGTCCTGTTGCTGCCCAAGGACCCGAACGATGATCGCAACGTCATCGTTGAAATCCGCGGCGCCGAGGGCGGCGAGGAGGCCAACCTCTTCGCTCGCGATCTGTTCGAGATGTATCGCTCCTATGCCTCGCGTCTCGGATGGAAGTTCGAGATCATGGAAGCCCAGGCGTCCGATCTCGGGGGCTTCGCCGACGTCACCTTCAGGGTCGCCGGCGATGGTGTCTGGAGCCGCATGAAACATGAGGGCGGCGTGCATCGTGTGCAGCGGGTGCCGGTCACCGAGAGTCAGGGCCGCGTGCACACCTCCTCGGCTGCTGTCACGGTGCTTCCCGAGGCCGATGAGGTCGACGTGCAACTCGATATGAACGAACTGCGGATCGACGTGTACCGGTCATCTGGTCCGGGCGGTCAGTCAGTGAACACCACCGACTCGGCGGTACGGGTCACTCATCTGCCCACGGGCGTCGTGGTGGCGATGCAGGACGAGAAGAGCCAGATCCAGAACCGCGAGAAAGCGTTGCGCGTGCTGCGCAGTCGGTTGCTGCAGGCCGAGCAGGATCGCCAGGCGGCAGAGGCTTCGGGTGCCCGTCGGGCCCAGACCGGCGGTGGCGGCCGTTCCGAGAAGATCCGCACCTACAACTTCAAGGAGAACCGCCTCTCCGACCATCGCATCGGGCTCACCCTGTACAAGCTCGACAAGATCCTCGGCGGCGAACTCGATGAGGTCGTCGATGCACTGGTGGCTGATGAACGGGCCACGCAGCTGCGCGATCGCGAAGGCTGATCCCATGGCGGAGGCCAACGGCACCGTGTCATGGCGAATGCTGCAAAGTGAGGCGGAGCGAGCACTCGCGGGTGCGAGTGAGAACCCCGCTTCGGATGCACGACGCATCATCGAACGGGCATCCGGGAACGAAGGCGCCCAGTACGTGCTCGGTCTCGACGACCTCGCCACGGAGCGCGGAGTGCACTATTTCGACCTCATGCTCGAGCGTCGGGTGCATGGCGAGCCGTTGCAGTACGTAGTCGGCAGTTGGGGATTCCGGCATCTCGATCTGCTGGTGGATGCACGGGTGCTGATCCCGCGCCCCGAGACCGAATCCGTCGTGGAGTTCGCGTTGTCCGAACTCGACGCGTTGCGAGCGAGTGCACCGGGCCGCTCATTGCTGGCGGTGGATCTCGGTACCGGTTCGGGAGCCATCGGCCTTTCGCTCGCATTCGAACGCGAACGGGTCGAGGTGTGGCTCACCGATGCATCCGACGCAGCTCTGGCCGTGGCCCGCGCCAACCTCGCCGGGATTGGTCGGGCTGGCACTCGCGTCACCATTGCGGCCGCGGGGGAGTGGTTCGCTGCTCTGCCCGGGGATCTGCGGGGTTCTATCGATCTCATTGTCTCCAACCCGCCCTATGTGGCCGACGGTGATGAGTTGCCAGCAGTGGTGCGCGACTGGGAACCAGCCTCAGCATTGTTTGCTGGTGCCGATGGGCTCGATGATCTCCGGGTGATCGTGGCCGAAGCACCGGAATGGTTATCGCCCGTCGGGTCGCTCGTCGTCGAACTGGCTCCGGCCCAGGCCCGGGAATTTGCTGAACTCGCTCGTCATGCGGGCTTTGATGGTGTGGAGATCAGGCAGGATCTCGCCGGGCGGGATCGAACAGTCGTCTGCCGACGGGGGCATTGAGCATGCAATCAGATTTCCGATACGACCCAACCTCACCGAACTTTCAGCGAACGCTCTTCGACGATTACCGAATGATGCGCAACGAAGCGCCGGTGTACCTCGATCCCGAAACCGGGGTCTATGCGCTCAGCCGGTTCGAGGATGTGTGGACTGCGGTCCATGACCACGAAACCTTCAGCAGCCATGTGGCCGAGGCCAACGGCCTGCTGCCACAGATGATCTATTTCGACCCACCCGAGCACACCGCGAGTCGAGCGTTGGTGTCGCGGGCGTTCACCCCTCGCCGGGTTGCCGAGGTTGAACCCACAGTTCGTCGCATGGCCGAGCAGTTATGTGACGAGATCTCATCGGGCGATCACTGCGAAGCCCAGCACGCGTACGCGGCGGTCCTCCCCAGCCTTGTCATCGCCCAACTCATCGGTGTTCCTGATTCACTCGTGCCCGAGTTTCGCAAGCAGACCGAATCGTTCCTCGAGATCACCTCGTCGGAGTCGTTCGCTGCTGCGGCGGGTGCGATCTACATGATGTTCGACGAGTTGCTGAAAGCCCGTCGTGCACACCCGACCGACGACATGATGTCGGCACTGCTCGACGCCGAACTCGACGGTCGCCGCTTGGAGGACTCCGAACTTCTCGGGTTCTGCATGCTGCTGATCCTCGCTGGCAACGACACCACGTCCAGCCTGATCGGCAACGGGCTCGTCCTGCTTGCCGCAGACCCTGCGCAACGGGCTGAACTTGTTGCCGACGAGTCGTTATGGCCCGGAGCGATCGAGGAACTGCTGCGTTGCGACTCACCGGTGCAGGTGCTTCCTCGTCAGACAACCCGTGAGGTCACCATGCACGGAGTCACCATCCCAGCTGATTCGCGCGTGATGCTCCTGTGGGGGTCGGCGAATCATGATGATCGCGAGTTCATTGATCCGGAACGCTTCGACATTCATCGTCGGTTCCTCCGTCATCTCGCCCTCGGTCACGGTGTGCATCACTGTCTTGGTGCGAACCTCGCCCGCCTCGAGGCGCGAGCCGCGTTCGAGCAGTGGCATCGACGCTTCCCCAACTACGAACTCGATGGCGAACCCATTCGTATCGATTCCATCTGGGCCCGCGCCCATGCGCGAGTACCGCTGAGATTCATCTGAACATCGGGGAGCGTTGAGGGCGATCGTTCGCAGCACGCGTACGATGCGGCGTGGCCATCGCCCTCGCACTCATCTCCTCGGTCCTGTGGGGCACGTCAGACTTCATTGGCGGAACCGTCTCCAAACGGCTGCCATCGTCAACGGTGCTGCTGTGGTCGAGTTTCGCCGCACTCC
>WLCQ01000056.1 GCA_009705225.1 Actinomycetota bacterium
AGTGGAACCGAAGGATGTCCTTGCCGAGAAGGTGATGAACCGCCGGCCACCACTTCGCGAAGGATGCATCATCGGTGCCGTACCCGATAGCCGTTGCGTAGTTGATGAGCGCGTCGTACCAGACGTAGAAGACATGCCCTTCATCCCACGGGACCGGAACGCCCCACTTGATCGACGTGCGCGAAACAGAAACGTCCTCGAGACCCTGCTTGATGAGACCGAGCGCCTCATTGCGCTTGCCCCCCGGCGTGACGCAATCGGGGTTGGCGGCGTACCAATCCAGCAGCGGCTGCTCGAACTTCGAGAGCTCGAAGAACCAGTTGTCCTCTTCGAGCCATTCGACGGGACGCCCATGGATCGGGCAGTTGCCGTCGTCGAGGTCTGCGTCGTTGTAGTACGCCTCGCAGGGAACGCAGTACTGACCGGCGTACGTGCCCTTACGGATGAACCCGTTGTCGAAAATGGCCTGCATGAAGGTCTGCACCGACGCGACGTGACGGGGTTCGGTGGTGCGGATGAAGTCGTCGTTGCTGATGTCGAGCATCTCCCAAACCTCACGGAAGCGAGCGCTCGTGGCATCGGCCTGCTCGATCGGGGTGATGCCGTTTGCCTCGGCGGTGCGCTGGATCTTGAGGCCGTGCTCATCGGTGCCGGTCAGGAAGAACACGTCGTCACCCAGAAGTCGATGCCACCGGGCGAGTGCGTCGGCCGTGACCGTCGTATAGGCGTGGCCGATGTGGGGGACGTCATTGACGTAATAGATCGGCGTGGTCACGTAGAAGGGGTTGGACACCCCTTCAGGCTACGGCCCGCAGATGCACCCGCACGACCACTTTCCACGGCGAGGATCGCGGGGAGCAACGACGGTGACCGAACCACGAATTCAGGGTCAAGCGATCACAGCCAGAGCGCGTTCCAGATTCGCCATGGCCCGGTCGCCCATCTCCACCATGTCGGGCCGGGTCGGATCGCGCAGCGAACGCTGATGGATCCCCTCGAGCAGCACCGCCATCCGGAAGTTGTAGAGGGCGTTGTAATAGCGAAGTTCGCCCGGATCGTCGATGCCGCGCATTTCGCAGTACCTCGACTGCAGTGCATTCCGATCAGGCCATTCATCGCCGGCGATCGGACACCAGATCTCGCAGAAACCAGCGAGATCGAGCAGTGGATCACCGATAGTGGCGGTCTCCCAGTCAACGACTGCAGCGACCCGGTGCGGGGGCCCGGCGCTGATCAGCAGATTGAACATCTGGAAATCGCCATGCATCAGTGAGGATTCGAAATACGACGGCAGATGCCGCTCGAGCCAGCCTGCGACTCGATCGATGCCCGGCATCTCACGTCCTTCGTACGACGCGAGTTGCGTGGTCCACCGAGTCACCTGACGTTCGTGGAAGCCGTCGGGACGACCCAGATCCGCGAGCCCCCGCCCGCGCCAGTCGAACTCGTGGATGGTGGCGAGCGCATCGACCATGGCCAATGCGATCTGCTCTCTGGCCACAGGTGAGTCAATTGCAGGTGCGAGCGGTGGCATGGGGTTGAACCCATCGACATGCTCCATCAGCAGGAACGTGGTTCCGAGCACTGATGCGTCCTCGCAGAGGGCGATCGCCGCCGGATGCGGAACATCGGAACCGCCCAGCGCCGTGAGGATCCGGAACTCGCGGACGAGTCCCTCTTCGGCGCGCTGCACCGCGACCTGGGCGGGACGACGGAGTACGAAGCTCTGGCCGCCCCGCTCGATCAGGAACATCGCATTGGAGGTACCCGCCTTGATCGGCGAGATGGCCAGAGCTTCACCGGTGGCGAGAGAGCGGGAATCCATCCATCGACCCAACGCACCAGCATTGACGAGTGGATCGCCGGCGGCAGCTTTCTCCATGGTCAACCGCCGTCGAGCGCGAGCAACGCTCCGGTCATATAGGCCGATGCATCGGAGGCGAGGAACAGCGCAGTACCGATGATCTCCTCAGGCTCGGCAATGCGCCCCAACGCACGAGTGGCGGCCAATGCCACCACACTCTCGGGCGTCGGCACCACCTTCGAAAAGCTGTCAGTCAGAAACGGACCGCACACGATGGTGTTGACGCGTATCCCTTTCGGTCCGAGCTCCAGCGCGGCGGCCTGCCCGAAGCTGTTGAGCGCGGCTTTGGCCGCCCCGTAGACCGCAGTGAAGGGGGTGTTGCGCACCGACGCGGTGGAGCTGATGTTGATGATCGAACCTCCTGCTGGCATATGTACAGCCACCAGACCAGTGAGTCGCACCGGACCCTTGAGATCGACTGCGATCGTACGATCGAAGAGTTCCTCGGTGATCCCGGTGATGGACGGCGGCACGGGCGCGATGCCCGCATTGTTCACGAGGACATCAATCCGACCGAACTCCGCTACTGCGGCGTTGACGAGTGACTCGCATTCATCCCAGTTGCCGACATGACATTGCACGGCGATGGACCGACGCCCCATTACACGGATCTCGTCGGCAACGACTTCGCAGGCATCGAGTTTGCGACTGGAGACAACGACATCGGCTCCGGCGGCAGCGAAGCCGAGCGCCATAGCCCGGCCGAGCCCGCGACTGGCGCCGGTGACGAGCACGACCCGCCCATCGAGTCGCAGATCAGGGGTCAGATTCATGGCAATTCAACCTCGAGCATGACGGCATCGGGATCGCCCGCGAATCTCGACACTGAGAATCGATGGTTTCCCCGTGCGGGCCGCCAAGCATGAGCGATGGGGTCGCGGGTGGCCAACCGTTCGATGGGAACATCGATCGTGATGGCGAGTTCGCCGCCGGCGGGAACCTCGACGCGGGCGAAGCCGACCAAGCGCTGCGGAGCATCAGCATCGGGCAGTTCTGCGTAGACCTGCACGACATCGGCGCCGTCGCAACTACCTGTGTTTGTGATGGTCGCGCTGATCGTCACCACGTCATCGACAAGCGACGCCGAAGCCGCTCCCAACGCGAAGGTCGTGTACGAGAGTCCGAATCCGAATGGAAAGGCCGGGACTGCACCTGTGCGTTCGAGATGCCACCATCCATGCCACCGGTCGTAGCGGAAGCTTTTCGCGTCGCGATCGAAGGCCGGCAGATCGCTTTCATCGGCCGGAATACTGAAGGGCAGGCGAGCCGAGGGATTGACCTCACCGAGCAGGACATCCGCGAGGCCCGGACCTGCCTGCGAACCTCCGTACCAAGCCTGCAGGACCGCCGGCACTGAGTGAATCCATTCGGAAGTGATCACGGCACTGCCGGATTGGATCACCACGATGGTTCGTTCATTGACCGCCGACACAGCAGCGATGAGTTCAACATCAGCGTCGGACAGTCGCAGTGATGAGCGGTCGCCACCGGCGGCGAATCCTTCTGGCCGGGCGTGAATGTGCTGAGGCTTGACCGTGAGCGGCTGCGCGGCGGTCCAGGCTTCGAATCGCTCGACCACCTCGGGATCGTCAGCGGCGGGGAAGAGTGCTCCGAGCGACGGGTCTGTTGCGCCGATGTACTCGCCCTCGTCGAGGTAGGTGTAACCAACTACGACAACAGCCACATCGGCGGCCGCGGCAAGAGTTGCGGCTCGAGCGGGATCAATGCCCTCGTCATGAACCACGTCGTCGAACGCAGCGTTGAGACCGTCGAGGACCGTATGGCAGTGGAGATCCCAAACATCACTGGAGCCGCCGTCGCCGAGATTGACTCGATCTGCGAGCGTTCCGATCACCGCCACACGACTCGTTGCTGCGATGGGCAGCACAGGAACGGCCGACACCGGTTCATTGCGCAGAAGAATGATCGATCGACCGGCGACCTCTCGGGCGAGGAGCCGATGCTCGGGAGCTCCGAGCACCTCATGCAATGGTGCTGCCGACGAGAGCACGGAGTCGAAACGCAGCAGGGTCGAGATGATGCGTTCGACCGAACGGTCAACGTCGGTCCAGTGCGCATCTCCGCGCTCGAGTGCCTCGGGTAGATGATGGGCCCGCACCATCCGGTAGGGCATCTCGATATCGAGTCCAGCAGTCACTGATGGGGCTGCATCGCGCATGCCGAAGATCCAGTCGCTGATGACGAAACCCTCGAACCCCCACTCATCGCGCAGCACCCCCGTGAGCAACGCATGGTTCTGTCCCGCCCACTCACCATTCACGCTGTTGTATGCAGACATCACCGAGGCCACACCCTCGTCGATGATGCGGCGGAAATGCGGCAGGTACACCTCGTGAAGGGCCACCTCGTCAACTTCGATGTCGACGCTGAACCGAGCGTTCTCCATGGAGTTGCAGGCGAAATGCTTCACGCATGCCATCACATGGCGCTGCAGACCACGGGTGAATGCGGCACCGAGCTCACCAACATGATGTGGGTCCTCGCCGTAGGTCTCCTGCGCCCTGCCCCACGCCGGATGACGCAGCAGGTTCACGCACACTGCACCAGTGAGATTGGCGCCGATTGCCCGCAGTTCCCGGCCGATCGCGTCGCCGATCCGCTCCTCGAGTTCGGGATCCCACGTTGCGCCTCTGGCCATCGACACGGGGAACGCCGTGGCGTTGCCGACGACAGCGCCACGTGGTCCGTCGCTGAAACGGACCCCATCCAACCCGATCCGTTCGATCTGCGCCGCCATGAACGGGGCCATGTGGTAGCCGTCGGCGCCGAGGTATCCGAGGCCACTCCATACCGGCGCGTCACCATCGAGGCACCACAACTTCTCCTCGGCGGTCATTCCATTCACGATGGATCGGGCGGCCGCTGCCGCTGCCGCGCCGCCGGCGATTGCCGCACGCGCCTCGGTGAAGTTCCGGATCTCCATACGAGCTCAGACCAGAGCCCGGAACTGCCAGCCGCCATCGACCAAGACGATGTGGCCAGCACTCGGTGCTGCGTAGTGCGTGCCAATCACCAGGGTCTCGCCATCGCCGTATTCGGCGCGCATGAACTCGCGGGTGGCTGCACCCATTGCGCCATCCCAGTCGGCGGCCATACCCCACCCCGGTTCGGCCCACTGCACCGGATGATGAGTGGCATCACCGGTGATGAGCGCCCGCTCGCCGTTCGATTCGATGAGCACCGACATGTGTCCGGGGGAATGCCCGTGGGTAGGGATGAACCGGACCGAACTGGACACAACATGATCAGGGTCGACGAGATCTGCGAGTCCGGCTTCCATGATCGGGGTGACCGTGTCGGCGATTGTGGAGGCGTATCCGTCGTCGGTGACGCTCATCCAATGATCGTGCTCGGTGCGACAGAACAGATACCGGGCGTTCGGGAACGTGGGTACCTGTCGATCGCCTTCGGGGCGGGTGTTCCAACCCACATGATCGAAATGCATATGCGTGCAGCACACGATGTCGATCGACTCCACCGGATGACCGGCGGCGGCCAGACGATCGGGGAAGGTCGGGTCGCCATGGAATCCCGGGATGCCCGGCACATCACGATCGCCGACGCAGGTGTCGACCAGTATCCGTAGGCCATCGCTCTCGATGATGAGCGCATGGATCGAGAGCGTTGCTCCGCCCTCGTCGTCGATGAAATGCGGTTTGAGCCACTCCTTATGCGGTTCGAGTGCCTCGACCGTGGCATTGGGCAGGAGCCCGGCCAATGGAAGCGGTTGCTCCATCTCGGCAACCTTCGTGATGGTCACCTCACCGATCGTCCACTTCATGATCTCTCCCTTTGCTTGTTCTGACGATATGGGTAGCACGATCCGGACCGATCCGCTGCCACCTGCGCTCCCCGCTTCGCTCATCGGCAAGACTGGCGGCGTCACGACCGCACCGGGGGGAATCATGAGCGGACAGGTCACCGTCGAGTTCGACGGATCCATCGCCACCATCACCAACGACAACCAGGAGAAGCGCAACGCGTTCTCCGACGCCATGGACGCACAACTCTTCGAGATCCTCGGTGAGTTGAAAGCCCGAAAGGGACTGCGCTGTGTGATCTGGAGAGGTGAGGGACATTCGTGGTCGAGCGGCCGCGACGTCTCTGCCATCGGAGGCCAGCAGGTCGAACTCACCCACCACGAGCTGATGAGTCGGGGGCACACCGGCATCCTCCAGATCCTCGATCTCGATGTTCCGATCATCGTTCCCATCCAGGGTTGGGCCATCGGCGGCTCGTTCCAGCGGGCTCTGCTCTGCGATATCCGGATCGCCTCCGACGATGCGCGCTTCATGCTCCCGGAGACCACGCACGGCGTGATCCCCGATACCGGTGGCGTGGGCCGGCTCTTCCAGATGTGTGGCCACGGCGTGGTGAGCGACATGGTCCTCACCGGCCGATCGCTCGATGCCCGCGAGGCCCTTGCTCTCGGCGTGATCTCGCGCATCGTGCCCCGTGAGGAACTCGACGCCACTGCACGAGAGATGGCCGAGAAAATCGCAGCAGCTCCCGAGGTCACCATCAAGATGGCCCGTCGAGTGATTTCGCATCTCGCAGATACTGCCGTGCGTTCTTCGATGGCCGACGAACTCATCTACCAGACGTTCATCAACAAGTCCGAGGATCTTGCCGAGTTCCGTGCGGCGCGGGCCGAGGAACGCACACCGAACTACCGGGGGAGCTGACATGTCCACCTCAGAACCGATCGGCCTGCCTGATGCTCCGGCACTCGGCGACATGGCCCTTCCCGCTGGAACCTACGACGGCAAGGTCGTATTCATCACCGGCGGAGGCACCGGCCTCGGCCGGGCCATTGCCACCGAGTTCGCCCGTCTCGGCGCGCGCATCGTTGTGGCCAGTCGCAAGCCCGAGCATCTCGAAGCCGCCGACACCGCAATGCGTGAACTCGGCGCTCCTGTGCTCACGGTGGCGTGCGATATCCGCGAGCCCGAGCAGATCGCGGCGGCGTTCGACGCGGCCGAAGCCTCCTTCGGACTCCCCGATGTTCTCGTGAACAACGCGGCGGCCAACTTCCCTGTGCCCGCCGAGGATATGAGCCCCAACGCGTGGCGCACGGTGGTCGACATCACCCTCAACGGCACGTACTTCTGCGCCCGCGAATTCGCCCGACGTCACCTCGATACAAACACACCCGGCTCCATCATCAACGTCGGTGCCTCCTACGCATGGACCGGTGGTCCCGGCTTTGCCCACAGCGCTGCAGCGAAAGCCGGCGTGAAGAACATGGTCGAAACCCTCGCCGTCGAGTGGGGTCCCTACGGCATCCAGGTCAACGGCCTGGTGCCCGGACTGTTCCCTCATGAGGACATGACCGCCGACATCCAGGGCAACCTCGCTCGCACCAACGACAAGGACATCTGTCAGCCCGCCCTGCGCGTCGGACGCCCCCGCGAACTGGGCTGGGCGGCAACGTTCCTCGCATCGCCTTACGCCCGGTTCATCAGTGGTCACACATTGGTCGTCGATGGCGCGAACTGGCAGCGCCGATCACTCACCAATCCCCCGGTTGTGACCGTGCGCGACCAGATGGGCAAGGGCGAATTCGAACTATGAAGTTCTCGCTCTCGCTCCCGTTACTCAAGGACACCGGCTCCGCCGATCCATATCGCGAAACGTTCGAACTGGCGACGATCGCCGAGGAGGCAGGTTTCGACACCGCCACCATCGGACATCACCACTTCATGTCCGGCAACATGAGCGACCCGCTCACGTTCCTCGCCGCCGTTGCTGCACGCACCTCAACCATCCGGGTCGGTACGGGTATTTTCCAACTCCCGATCCACAACCCGGTGCGCGTGGCCGAACAGGTCGCCACTATCGACCAACTCTCGGGTGGCCGGGTCTCGCTCGGCGTCGGCATGGGCTGGTGGCCGCTCGAATACGAGGTGCATGGCTCGAACTTCAAAGAGCGCGGCGCTCGTATGGAAGAGGCGCTCACAATCCTGCGGCTCGTTTGGGAGAACGAGAACACGTCGTTCGAAGGTCGCTTCTGGTCCTTCCCCGAGCTCACGGTGCAGCCGCGTCCCGTGCAGCAGCCGCACCCACCGCTGTGGGTGGCCGGCGTTGCCCCCGCAGCCGTTGAGCGTGCGGCGCGACTCGGCGACGAATGGATCTGGGGTCCGGTTCAGTCGCTGGCCGCCGGCCTGCGCTGTCTAGATGTTTACAACCCGGCATGTGCCACCGTCGGGCGATCGGCCGACTGGATCCTGCGCCGCTATGCGTGGCTCGGCGAGGACGATGAGCAGGTCCGTACCCAGGTGCTGCCCACCTACGTCGACGGCCTCATGGCCCACTGGCGCGAGTCGGCGGAGGAGGCCGAGGAACTGGAACTGTTCGCCCGACTCGATGCCGGCGAACCCATCAGCGCCGAGGACATCGCCGCCGATCGACTGTTATGGGGTTCACCCGAGCGGGTCATCGGTCAGATCCGGGACTACGAGCGCTCCACTGGTTGCACCCATGTGCACGCCGCATTCGGCGCCGGCCTGCCGGCCGATAGCGGTCAGGCCTCGCTCGGGGGCTTCGAGGACATTGCGGCCATGATCCGACTGTTCGGCCGAGAGGTCATTCCCGCATTCGCTTGAGTGACCATCGGGGAACTGCATCGCACCGTGTGCCAGCCCTCGCTACTCTTCGCGTTCGGATCAACATCGAAATAACCCATCAACGATCCACGGAGGACCAATGAAGCGCATCTTGGCCGCACTCATGGCCGCACTGTTCTTGTTCACGCTCGCCGCTGGCTGCGGTGGGGAGACCTCAGGCGGTGCAGAGGATTCAGCGAACACCACGGAGTCCGATGCGGCGAGCGACACGGATACAAGCGGATTCAAGGTGATGGTGACCAATGACGACGGATACGACGCCGAGGGGATTGACGCCCTCGTGGAGGCTCTGCGCAGCATCGAGGGCATAAAGGTCACTGTGGTGGCACCGGCCACCAATCAGAGTGGGAAGGGCGGTGCCGTCACCGAGGGCGCGCTCACGGCCTCCGATGTCAAGACCAGGAGCGGGTACAAGGCCAAGGCCGTCGAGGGCACGCCAGCTGACACCATTGTCTGGGCAATTGATCAGAAGGGCATCTCGTTCACACCAGACCTCGTGATCTCCGGCATCAACGCCGGAGCGAACATGGGGCCGGCAATCGATCTCTCCGGCACTGTGGGTGCGGCGCGGGCAGCAGTGCAGCGCGGGATCCCGGCGCTCGCAGTGAGCCAAGGACCCCTCACCGCTCCGTTCGACTTCCCCGCTGCTGTGCAGCAGACCATCGCTTGGCTCAACGACAACCGACCTGCGCTTCAGGAGGGCACGTACCCCTTGAAGCAATTCGTGGCGAATCTGAATATCCCCACCTGCGCCACCGGCGCAGTTCGTGGTCTCCGCTTGGTCGACCCCGCCACCGATGCGGAGGGATACAACCTTCCCCCCAACTGTGAATCCACAGAATTCGACCCGGGTAATGACATCGCGGCCTATCTCATGGGATTCGCTGCGCTCTCGCAGGTCCCAGCGAAACCCGCCGCCTGATCTGAGCTACGAACGACTCGGCAGAGGACGCTCGACGTCCTCTGCCTTGTTCGAGATCACACCACACACCAACACTCGGTTGAGGCAAAGCCTCACCTGACTCTCGAGTTCGGTCTGGTCCCACGCGTTCACGAAATCTGCGTGACCACCGAGCATCGAACCTGGTGCGAGGTTCAGCTCGTGACCCTCTCCGTGAATCGGGTATCGCACAGTGAGCTGCAACTGGGGCACCGGTACTGGATGACCAGCGGGGCACCGACCGTCCACCGACGCCGCCATATGCGAGTGGTGATCCGCGCTGTCGAGACTGCGGCCATCCCAACAGTCGGGGAAAACCACTTTGAGTCGAAGCGGCGCATCGGGAGGACACACCGGTGCGGCGACCTGGGGGTCGCCACCCGAACCACAGGCCCAACCAACGAACTTCGTCGACTGGGGTTCCATGGCCATCGCATCACCCGAGATCATCACAAGACCGTGTGGGTAAGGGCGCACCGAGGTTGGATCGATACGAGGACCGGGTCGGTAGTACACGTCGGCTCCCTGCGGAACCACTGGTACGCCATGGTCGAACAGCGTCGGCGACCAGTAGGCAGCGGTGTCCAATGCCTGCTGACAGGACGTGTCGGTACCAAGCATCGAATCGGGGGTGCTGAATGCGTCTGTGGTCCGGTTGCCAAAGAAATCGTGTCGATGCGATGCACCCGGATCTCCGGGGAACACGATCGGATCATCGGTGGCTGCGTGGCTGAAGGCACAACGCACGACGAACTGGGGCACAGTGCCCTGCACGATGCTCTGGAACCCGGTGACGGATGCCGCAGCGGAGACCGACCGTCCCGCAACAATCGCCGATCCGGCGACTACGACGCACACGATGACGAGGCCAAACTGCGCCAGGGCACCGAGATGCCGAGGCGACTGCGAAACGGCCGGCGTCGGTGCGCCCGCGGTCACGGCTTGGCGGGAAGAGGGATGGAATCGATGTTGATCTTCTCGGGGAAGTTCACCGCAGGCTGACCCGGGGCAGTCGATGCATCGGGCATGTTCGGCTGGGCCGGCGGAACTGGCTGAACCTTGTAGTCACCAGAATCCGGGCGGGCCGAGGCGATCAGAGCGACGAGATCGAGTTTGTCGGACCATGCGCCCGAGGGGTTCGAGCAGGCCATCGTGGTCTCGATCGATGCAGGAGCCGATGTGGTGAAACTGTTGCCAGTGAAGCAGTTACCGAGGGAATCATCGGTGCCGGTGAGGGTCCCGAAGGCGAGATCAGCGATGCCCGAGGCGCTCACCGTGTTGCCCTCGACCCGATTCCCGATGGCATCCCACAGCAGCGTGCCCGGCAGTGATGCCTTATCGGCGAGGGGGAGGTTGCGGGCCTCGCTGCAGGGCATCTTGAGTTCGTCGCCGGTGGGGATGTCGTCTTTGGGGCCATCCTCCGGGAACGGCACAAGTGCGATTCCGACCCGCTCGTGGTTCCACACCTGATTCCTCATGACCAGGTTGTTGTATCCGCCCGGGATGATGATGCCGTTGCCCATCGCCAGCTTGGCAACGTCGATTGCTGGAGTGTCGGCTTGGCTGTTGTCGTGCACCAGGTTGCCGACCACTGTGGTCTCGCGCTCCGGATAGCAGAGCTCATAGCTGCCACTGTTGGGCACAACACCAGCACGATTGAATCGAAACTCGTTACGAGCAATCACAAGGTTGCCACCGGAGTTGGTGCCCGAGTACCCGAGCCCGTTGTACTCCGCGATCGAGTCGACGATGGCGGCATTACAGGGGAAGCATTCGCCGATGTAGAAACCGGCATCGGGGCTGCCCGAGGCGAACGAGTGATCAAACTGACCGTCGACGGAGTCGAAGGCATAGATGCCGTAGTTACCGGTGCGGTAGCTCGTGAGATACGAGCCGTGATAGCCGCGCACACCTGTCCAGAAGAAGGCGTTGTTCGTGTAGTTGCGCGCAGTCATGTTCTGCACGGTGACATTGTCGGCGCCGAGCACCCGCACGCCGTTCTCGAGCTTGAACTCGCCGTCGAGGATGACGGTGTTTCGGTCGGTACCGCGAAGCGTGAGGCCAGCGGTGGTGATGTTGACCGACTCGTTGTAGACCCCGGGCGACACGAGGACGAGGTCGCCGGGTGCAGCGGCATCGACCGCGCCTTGGATGGTGGGTTGGTCAGAAGGCACCGCAATGGTGTGACCCGAGGCCTTGGTTCCGGGTTCGGCCGATGACCCCGAGGATGAGGAGCCTGAGGAACATGCGGCGAGCACCATCGCGAATGTGAGAACTACTGCGATGATTGCGCCGCGGGCGCGTGTTGTGTTCATGAGAATCCCCTGTCGTGTCTTCGACTCGATGGTCATGGCGCCACCACCGTGACCGAACCGTACATACCGGCTGTGGCGGTGCCGTGGATGGAACAGAAATACGGGAAAGTGCCGAGTTCGGTCGCTTCCCATGTGTACGAGCTTCCCGGCGGGAAGGACTCCTTGTCGGCGTGGAACGGTGTGGGTCCCGAAGGCACGATGTTGTGCTCGGCTCTTCCGTCGTTGGTCCAGACCACCGAGCTTCCCAGCGTCACTGTGATGTCCTGTGGCCGGAAATTGTTATCAACAGAACTGACCGCAATCGTTCCCGACTGAACGGGTTGTGCGATCGATGTACTCGTCGTGGACGCCGTGGACCCGGAGCCCGAACACGAAACGGCCATGAGACCGGTTGCTGCGATCAGAACAACACTCAGAACTCGACGCATGACTCCCCCATACCCGGACCTACCGAGCGAACAGAACCTAGTCAATGCGAGACGCCTGGCCGTGACGACCGCAACACAAGCCGACGCACCACGAACGGACGCAACTCCTCAGTGCTTGCCCGTGGCCAACGAATAGACCCGACGATGCGGGGCGCCGAACCGTTCGGCCACCGCCGCCACTGCATCGCGCGTGGAGGCTCCCGATGCCCGGGCCTCCTGCAACGCCCGGAGTAACTGGGCATCATCAGCGGGCTCGGCCGCGGCGGCACCGGCCAGCACCAACACGTACTCACCGCGGGGTTCGACCTCGCCACATCGCTCGATCGCCTCGGCCAACGATCCCCGCCAGAACTCCTCATGCAGCTTGGTGAGCTCGCGGGCGAAGACCACCTGTCGATCAGCGCCACAGGAGACAGAGAGATCGGCAAGCGTTCGTTCAAGGCGATGCGGGGCTTCGTAGAGCAGCACGGTTCGGGTCTCGGTGGCGAGCTCCCGGAGCCTTTCGCTGCGCCCGGAACCCTTCCTGGGCAGGAAGCCCTCGAACACGAATCGGCCAGCGGGCAGACCACTACCGACAAGGGCGGTGACCGCGGCAGATGGACCGGGCACTACCTCGATGCGCAGACCACGCGCACTCACCGCAGCCACGAGTCGCTCACCGGGATCGGAGATGCCGGGCATCCCCGCATCGCTCACCACTGCTACCCGTTCACCAGCCTCGAGACGGCCGATGATCCGGTCAATGACCTCCGCCTCGGTGTGATCGTTCATCACGATGAGAACCGGGACCCGAACACCGATATGGGCGAGCAGGCGCCCGGTCCGACGGGTGTCCTCACAGGCCAATGCATCAGCTGCGCCCAGCGCCTCGATGGCGCGCGGCGAAAGGTCGCCCAGATTGCCGATCGGTGTACCCACCAGGGTGAGCAGACCGGCAGTCATCGGATCTCGAGTCGGTCACCGACGACAACGGACCAGCGTTCGAAGGCGCCGGCGGCGGCCTCTACCACCGAGTGCGAACGAAGCCGGGGCGCCCCGAGACGATTCGGCACCATCGTGGTGATCGACAGGACTTCGAGGTCCTTCGAAAGATGGGCGACGTCGATGGGGAACCGCATGCCGAAAGTGTGCACCGATCGTGCCGGGGACAACAGAAGTGCTCCGGTGATGAAGTCGCGGCCAAGGAGTCCCCGAGAGCGCTCTCGATGAGTGCGGGCCACCTCAAGCGAAGCGAGCACAGTGTCGCCGGACACAAGCCATGCCGCTGGCGATTGATCGGTCACGGGCATGAGCCAATGGTACGGCTCGATCAGACGTTGAACCGGAACTCCA
>WLCQ01000057.1 GCA_009705225.1 Actinomycetota bacterium
GAGATCGGTGAATCGATACGACCGGGCGATCGGAGACGATCACCGCGCCAGCCGATGAGCACAACCGTGACCAGCACGATCACCGCGAAAAACGCGAGCAGCGTCGGACCGATGCTCGAGGATGTGAATGCGTGCACCGACTCGAGCACACCGGACCTGGTGATGAATGTTCCGAGAATGGTGAGCGAGAACGTGGCGCACAGCAACGAGATGTTCCAGACGCGCAACATGCCGCGTCGTTCCTGCACGAGCACCGAATGCAGATATGCGGTACCGGTGAGCCAGGGCATGAAGGAAGCGTTCTCGACGGGGTCCCAGGCCCAGTAACCACCCCAACCCAGAACCTCGTAACTCCACCATGCGCCGAGGATGATGCCGACAGTGAGGAATCCCCATGCGATGAGGGTCCAGCGACGGGTGGCAAGCAGCCAGCCCTCTCCCACCCGACCAGTGACAAGTGCAGCGATGGCGAAGGCGAACGGCACGGTGAAACCCACATAGCCGAGATACAGCATCGGCGGATGGAACGCCATGAGCGGATGGTTCTGCAGCAATGGGTTGGGACCCGGGCCGTCGAATCCGGGTGGCGGCGAGAAGTTGCGGAACGGATTGGCCGGACCAGCCATCAGGTAGAAGAAGAAGAGCGCGACGAGCAGCATGGTGAACAGGGCCCAGCCGACGAGTGGATCGGCCAGTCGACGGCGGAACTTGATCACCACCGCCATGAGATAACCGCCGAGGATCATCGACCACAGGATGATCGACCCCTCAAGCGCACCCCAGAGTGTGGCGAAGTTGTAGAGGGCCGGGGTCTTCGTGGACCCGTTGTCGGCGACGAACTTCACGGTGAAGTCACGGGTAATCAGCGCTCGTTCCATGGCGATGAAGGCCAAGACACCACCGAGCAGCACAAGTGCGGCATAGAACCGGGAAAGACGGATGAGATCGGGTCGACGACGGATGAGCCCGTAGCCAACCGTGATGGCACCCAGCAAGGCAGCGGCGAGACCGAGCGTGACGCCGGCACGACCAAGTGCAACATTCATCGGGTACACGCCGGGGCGTCGACCACAGGCACGTTCCCGCCCTCTACGGCCTGATTCAGTCGGTCGGCCTCGTTGGCCTTGTAGACCTCGGAGTGCTTCACGATCATGAGGTTCGAATCGAAGGTGGTGGAGCCGTTCTCAGCGAAGTGCCCCTCGAGCAGCACTGCCTCGTTCTCCTTGAACATCTCGGGCGGATCGCCGACATGATGCACAGGAATCTCGACCCCGTTGAACGTGACGGCGAAAGCCACGCCCTCGCCAGTGCGTTCGATCGTGCAGGGGGCCACGGTGCCCTGCAGGCGGAATCGCTTCGTGCCGAGCGAATCCTTCTCGGCGACCGCCTCGTCGACATTGCGGTAGAAGGTGGATGCGCTACCGAGAGCCTGGACCACGAGGAACCCGCCGATGACGACGAGTGCGACGAGCGCGAGGTAGGTGGGCAGTCGCCGACGTCGACGACGCTTCGGCGCCTCGGAGGTTCGTGGAGTCAGCTCCATCGACGCTTCTCCGGGCGCACCTGCTTGGAGATCGAACGGCCCCGCACGATGGTGCGAATGGAATACGCACCGAGACCCCCGAACACGATGACCCATGCCGCGACGACGTAACCCCAGTTCCCGCTCATGACACGTCTCCCTCGGCGCGGCGTTCGGCGATTGCCGCATCGAGACCGGCGTCGTCGAGTTGATCCTCGAGCCAGGCGAGACGGAACCGATGGATGAGTAGCCAGGCGAACACCAGACCGATGGCGATGAAGCCGACGAAGAGCGAGAACAGCATCAGCCCTTCAATCTTGGCCCCCACCCCGTTGGCAAGAAGCGTGGGCTTCTGATGCAGGGTTCGCCACCACTGCACCGACTGGCGCACGATGATGACGTTCGGAACCAACAGCAGCCCGATGATGGCGGCACGCTTGGTGCGCACATCGTGATCAGCGGGAAGTCGACGCACGGCGAGATAGCCGAGCAGCAGGAGCAGCAACATCGACGTTGAGGTGAGTCGGGCATCCCAGACCCAGTAGACGCCCCATGTCGGACGGCCCCAGATCATGCCTGTGACCAGCACGATGGCGGTGAACACGGTGGCGATCTCGGCGCTGGCATAGGCCACAAGCTCCCACCAACTGGAGCCTCGCCACAGGAACATGGCTGAACCGATGGTCGTGAGGAAACAGCCGATGTAGGCGAAGGTGGCCGACGGAACATGCACGTAAAGAATGCGGACGACCTCACCCTGCGACGCATCGGGTGGACTCAGCACAAGACCGAATAGCGCGAGTGCAGCGAGGCCGAAAATGGCGAGCACACCAAGTACTCGCGTGGCACGCGAACCGGTCGAATCCAGACCCTCGGTTGCGGCGTCGAGCTGGGTGGTCAAGATTCCTCCAGGAGGGGACCGAAGCCGAAGATCCCGGCCACGACGTAGAGCGATGCGAAGATGCTCATCAGCCCGACCCACGGCCAGCCCTCCGACGGCGAACCGTTGAGCGCTGCCTCGAAGGCACGGGTGGATCCGATGAGGACCGGTGCGAGCACCGGTAACAGTAGGAGCGGGAGCAGGGTCTCACGCACTCGGAGACCAGCAGCCACTACGCCGTAGAGGGTACCGGCGGCAGCGATCGAAGCCGTCGCGATGACAGAGGTCACAGCGAGCAACACCCAGCCATCAATCCGGGAGGTGTAGAGCACCACCACACCGACTCCGAGAAGCGCCTCGAGCACGACGAGTTGCACCGAGACGGCCAGCACCTTCCCGAGGAAGATCCCCGCCGGATCGAGCCCCGACAGACGCAGCGCGTCACGGTTGCCGTCGGTGGACTCGATGGCGAACGACCGCTGCAGTGCCAACAACGCGCTGAACAGCACGGCGATCCAGTAGAGACCCGGAGTGGCCTCGGTGAGCACGCTCTTGTCGGGATCGAGCGCGAACGCGAACAGCACCAGCACCAGCAGTGCGAATGGCAGCACCTGATTGAGTGCGACCCTTGATCGGAGTTCGAGTCGGAGGTCCTTCCCGGCGATGAGCAATGCGTCGTGGATCACCGGGCACCGCCGTCGATCTGATCGGCTGGGAGAATCGAATCGGGACGGACGATACCGCCGGCGATGGTGACGACCGTATCGGCGAGTTGCAAGGACCGATCGAGCTCATGGGAACTGAGTACAACCGTTGCGCCGGCCGAAACCGCCTCACGCACCAATGCGTCGACGAGATCCCGGCCCTCCTGATCGAGCCCAGCGTGAGGTTCGTCGAGCAGCCAAAGCTCCGGTCGACGCGCGATCAGACAGGCCAAAGAGGTGCGCCGGCGCTGACCGGCCGACAGGCGACCGACCGCCACTGATCGCAGCCGACCATCGAGTCCGAGCCGACTGAGGGCCTGCTCCACATCGGTGGGGTTGGCACCGGCAGCCCGGGCCCAGAAGCGAACATTGTCGCCAACCGTGAGTTCGTCGTAGAGCCCAGTGGCATGACCCAACATGCCAACACGATGGCGCACCGGGCGCGGATCGGCCACGAGGTCGACGCCGAGGACCACGGCATCACCACCCGCCACCGGAACAAGGCCGGCGAGGGTGCGCAGCAGCGTGGTCTTCCCGGCACCGTTCGCGCCGCGGAGCAGCACGATCCGGCGCGCATCGATGTCGAGGTCGACACCGGCGAGGGCCGGGAACCGACCCAACAGGGCCACCGCCCCCCGGAGGTGGACCACGGGCCCCGATGTGAGGGCGGCGCTTGTTTGCTCCATGGAGAACCCAACCGTACCCGTGCCTCTACAGCGGGGACCAAGCCACCTGCCCAACAGTCTGATGGTGTGCCGTGCTCCCCACTCGCTAGGGTCGAGCGATGCCGTGGTGGAAAGTCGTTGGTGCAACCGGACGAATGATGATCCGAGCAGGCGGGCTGCTTCTATTGTTCGTCCTTTACCAGCTTTGGGGCACCGGTCTCGCCACTGATCGGGCCCAGAGCGATCTCAGCTCCCAATTCGAGAAGCTCCAGCAATCAGTTCCCGGGGATGGAAACACCACCGATCCGCTCACCGCCCCGACCGACCTCCTGATCCCAAAGCCCGGCGATCCCATCGGACGAATCGAGATCCCCCGCATCGGCGTCGATTTCATCATGGTGCAGAGCGTCGAACTCAAGTACCTGCAGAACGGTCCCGGTCATTTCCCCCAGACTCCCCTGCCGGGCCAGCCAGGGAACTCGGCGTTCGCTGGACATCGCACCACCTACAAGGCCCCGTTCAATCGCATCGATGAACTCTCCCCGGGCGACATCATCACCGTCACCACCCTGCAGGGAACATTCACCTTCAACGTGGACAGCCACGTTGGCGAGGACGGCCAGACCGAATCCGGCCACTTCATCGTCAAGCCCACAGATCTGAGCATCCTCGATCAGAATGTCGGCAATCGCATCACACTCATGGCTTGCAACCCGAAGTACAGCGCCGCCACCCGAATCGTCGTCACCGCCAAACTGGTCTCCCCTGTTGCCGCCGCCACCCCATTGCCCGACACCGACGGCACTGTCACCAACAACGCCGCGCTCGACTCTCTCGCAGGTGGCGACCCCAGGGCATGGCCGGCCGCAATCCTGTGGACCCTTCTCGTCTCCGGCGCGTGGTTCGCAACATGGCGGATCGCCCGAAGCTGGCGGAGGATTCCTGCGTACCTGATCGGAACCCCGATCGTGCTGTTGCTGCTGTTCTTCACCTTCCAGAACATCGCGCGGCTCCTGCCGGCCGGATTCTGATCGCAGGCTCCTGATGGCACCTCGCGGTCATCGTCACTGGCTCCTCATGGTGGCCGCCGTCTGTGCGGTCGCCGTCGTTGCGTCGACTCTCACCGGCTGCGGGAGTTCGACCACGTCATCGGTCGTGAAACTCGACCCGACCAGCACGACCACGGCCGCTCCCGACGACACCCCTTCGACCACCACGACGCTTGAGCCTGAGGCCGGGGCGGGCACCCAGTTCTACCTCTACACGCCGGTCACGGGTGATTGCATCGATCGGCGAACCATTGTCGATGGGAAAGCCGACACGAACCGCTCGACTCCCGATCCCGACGCCTCGCTCAGTGTGTCTGGTCAGGTCATCATCCGGTTCGACTGCGAGCGACCGCATCAGTACGAAGTCATCTACACCGACACCACCGAGGTTGCCGCCTCGCCCCCGCAGAGCCAGGAGGCATTCGTGGAACTCGCCAAACGGGTTTGCCCCCAGCGGTTCCGTGAGTACATCGGCCGTGATTACCAGGACTCCGGACTCGAGGTTGGGTGGTTCTTCCCGACTCCCGATCAGCAGGCCCAGCGCATCGAGTTCCTCGGCTGCCTCGCCTTCGATCCCAAGGGCAAGCTCACCGGTTCGGTCCGCAACTCCAATCGTTGACCGACCGGGTTCAGCGACCCTCGAACCTCGGTGTGCGCTTCTCGCCGAACGCGGCGAGTCCCTCGGCGAGGTCCGCGCTGGCCCACGCTGTTGCGAATGCCTCGGCATAGGTGGGTGTGGTGGCCTCGAAAGCATCGGCTTCGTCGAGTCCGAGCTTCAGCCCCTGCAAGGTGAGTGGGGCGAGGGTCGCGAGATGCGCGGCCCACTCCTGGCCGTCGGAGAGTTCGCCGATCCGATGCACCAATCCGAGATCGAAGGCACGTTGCCCGCTCATCACATCGGTGCTGAGCAGGACGTGACGGGCGGTGGATTGACCCACCAGTGCGACGAGTCGTCGGACAGTCCACTGGTCGACCATGAGCCCGAGCTTGGCAGCAGGCACACCGAAGCCAGCGGTGGCGGTGGCGATGCGCAGATCACAGGAAATGGCCAGCTGCGTGCCAGCGCCGAGCGCGAAACCGTCGATCATCGCGAGCGTGATGAATGGTGCTCGACGAAGCCCCTGGAGCACCTCTCCCAGGGCGGCGACGAAGCCTTCGTCCTCCACGCCACTGAGATCGGCTCCGGAACAGAAGTGACCGCCGGCGCCGGTGAGCGCGAGCACTCGCGAGCCCGCGTTCGCTGCCGATCGGAGCGCGGCATCAAGTCCGGCGAGCGCATCGTGATTGAGCGCGTTTCGCCGCTCGGGCCGATCGATGGTGACGAACGTGACGTGGTCCCGCTGTTCGAAATGAATCATGGGGGGAACGTAGTACCCCGAAGATCAGTCCCCGAAGATCAATGCAGCGGCGGGGCTGCTGGAACCACGGCGGCGATTGCTGTCCACGACTGCGGAGCTGCGCCGAGTCCGGTGCCGTCAGAGGCGTCCCAGTACTCCGCCCAGTTCGATCGCTGCGCTCCGGCAACAAGTGCAGCGCCGAGTGCGGCGGCATCAGCGGAACGACCATGCCGCCGAGCGGCAATCCACAGCAGATACGACAGCTGCGGCCAGGCCGGACCACGCCAGTAGGTCTGGGCGACAAAGGAAGGTTCGCCCCGATGCACACCCGATGGCCCGCAGTCGCCACCAAACGCAGACGGGTCGAGAAGCTGCGCGAACACCGCGTCAAGTCGATCGGAATCATCGATAACCAAAGCTGGGAGCAGGGCATCAAGGGATCGCACGCGCCCCGAGTCCGCTGAAGCGTCGCCCACATCAATCCATGAGCACAGCGCGTTGTCCCAACGCGAGTCGAGAGTGGAGATAAGTGTTCGGGCTGATTCGATCAGGTCCTGATCCCCGCTGACCGCGGCAAGTTCGAGCGCGTTGAACGCCACGAGCGCATTGAACCCGCAGCTCGCCACCCGAAAATCACTGTTCGCAATGGGCGAACCGAAACCATCCGTGATAACCGAGGCGACGAGTTCGCTCTTGCGCTGCCGCCACCGATCGATGGACCAGTCGCCATCGCACCAGTGGTCCCATCGCGGGCAGTCGTCAGCACCGCTCTCCCATGGATGACACAACGCAATGAGTCCGTCGACACGAGAGCGGACATCGAACAGGAACCGAAGTCCCCGTGTGGCTGGCTCGAGCAGCGATGTGACATCGACGCCGCGCCGATGAATCTCGGCGATGGCGTGCCCGAACATCGGGGGCTGGGTGATCGTCGAATGATCTGGTCGACCCCAGAAGTCGGCGTGGTGCAGCGGCGCGTACTCATAGTCAATATGCGGGACGAACCCCGCGGCGTTCTGGGTGCGGAAGAGATGCTGCAGTTCACTGAGCGCTCGACCGGGTTCACCGAACTGTGCCCAAGCAATGGCGTGGAAGCAGGAGTCCCAGAGCCACTGGAACGGATACACGTCGGCGTTGGGGACCGTGTAGCCCTCGGGACGCCAGTTGGCCTCCAGCACCGCGCGGGCCGCGGCCCGGAAGTGGGCGTCGTCCGCCGGTAGCGTGATCGGGCTGTCAGTCATCAGTCTCCGCCCTCATGATCCTTGGTTCCCATGCCCACCTGCGCTGTGCTCTCGTTCCGACTCGGACTCACCGACGGCGTCTCGATCGTGGCCGACACCTGGATGCGATCGCTGCGGGAACTCGGATTCGACATCGTGACTGTGGCCGGCGAAGGACCAGTGGATCTCGTGCTCCCGGATCTCGCGATCGGGCGCTGGCCCGACGGACGAGCCGGGGTCGAGGGACCGGACGCGGCCACGACCGACGAGGTCGATGAATTACACGCACTTGTTGAAGCCGCGCTCGCTGACGCCGACCTCGTCGTGGTGGAGAACCTGGGCACCATCCCGATGAACCTACCGGCAGCGCGGGCAGTGGCCCGCGCCCGATCTGGTCTACCCACCATCTGGCACCACCACGACCCCGCCTGGCAGCGAGACCGCTATCGCGACCTCGACGAACTGCCCGTCGACGACCCCGCGTGGCGTCATGTGACCATCAATGACCTCACCCGCCGCCAGTTGCAGGAGCGTGGGATCGCGTCGGTCACCATTCGTAACGGATTCGACCCGCTTCACCTGCGGGGAGATCGCGAAGCGGAACGGTTACGCCTCGGTTTTCGTTCCGACGAACTCGTGATGGTGCATCCGGTTCGAGCCATTGAACGCAAGGGTGTTCCGCAGGCCGTCGACCTCGCACGGTCGCTCGACGCCACCTACTGGCTGACCGGCCCGGCCGAGGAGGGCTACGGCAATGAACTCGAACACCATCTCGCTGCAGCTGCTGCCGCAGGAGTGCGGATCCGGCGCGACCTGCCCAACACGCTCGGCGACCTCTATGCCGCTGCTGACATCGTCGCGTTCCCGTCCACATGGGAGGGGTTCGGCAATCCTCCGGTGGAGGCCGCGCTGGCCCGTCGTCCGGCAGCTGTCGGCAGCTATCCGGTCGCCGGGGAACTGCGGGCGCTCGGTTTTCGCTGGTTCGATCCCGCCGATCCAGCGCCTCTCGCAGACTGGCTCGCCCATCCCGACGAGGAACTGCTCGAGCACAACTTCACCGTGGCCCGGACCCACCTCTCCCCCGAATCGGTCACCGACGCTCTCAAGGACCTCCTCGATGAGGCAGGCTGGTCGGCGTGACTCCCTCCCCCGACCACAGCGCCGACCCGGTTCGGGCCAACCGCGCCCGTATCGCCAGACTCTCGAGCCTCGGCCAGAGAATCGGCTACGCGATGTTCACTGTGGCTGTTGTGGCGTTCTTCATCGGCTTCTTCGCCGGATTCACCGACACCGTGACCACGCTGATCGTCGCCATGCTCATCGCCGGTTCGATACTGCTCGCCCCGGCGATCGTGGCCGGCTACGCCGTGAAGGCCGCTGAACGCGAAGACCGCGAGAACGGAATCTGAACGCTGGTTCAGGTGGGGTTGAGGCCGCGCAGACCCGACCAGGCCAGCGCGGCGACCTGCGCTGCGAGTTCATCAACGTCGAGATCGATCTCCTTCTCGAGCCAACGGATGCAGGTCTTCTCGTTGAGCCCGACCAATCCGTAGGCGAGGAGTCGCTGACGCTCACGGTCGAGACCGGGGACGACGATGAGATCGGCGAGATTGTCGACGAGCTCACGGTGCACGCGTCGGGCCACCTCGCTGAACTCGGGGTCGCGTCGGACCTCGGTGTCGAACAGCACCATGAAGCCGTCGCGGTTCTCATCTACCCAGTGCATGTAGGCGGCGGTTCCGAACTGCACCTGCTGGCGCGGTGACGACGCCTCGTCGACTGCTGCACGGATCGTGTTACCGAGATCACGACCCAGTTCGACGAGGAGTTCAAGGAACAGCTCGCGCTTTGACTCGAAATGTTGATAGAGCACCGGCTTGGTGACACCAGCCGACTCCGCGATGTCGTTCATCGAGGAGTCGTGGTAGCCAAGACGCGCAAATGTGGTGAGCGATGTGTCGAGGAGTTGTTGTCGTCGTGCCTTCGCCGGCAGGCGTGTGCTCACACTGGCTCCGTTCCGGTGAGGTTCATCGACTGATCGTCGGGGGCGAACCCCCGACGATCAGCAGACGCGATCAGAGACCGGACTTCTCGAGGATGTGCACGCCACAGGCAGAACCGAGGCCGATGACGTGAGCGAGTCCGACCTTGGCGCCCTCGATCTGACGGGGACCAGCCTCACCGCGAAGGTGATGGCAGATCTCCCAGATGTTTGCGATGCCAGTTGCAGCGATGGGATGACCCTTCGACTCGAGACCACCTGAGACATTGACCGGCGTGCTGCCGTCGCGCCAGGTAGCACCGGAGTTGAAGAAGTCGACCGCGCCGCCCTCGGGGCAGAGCATGAGGTTGTCGTAATGCACAAGCTCGGCGGTGGCGAAACAGTCATGGAGCTCAACGAGATCGAGGTCCTCTGGGCCGATGCCAGCAAGTTCATAGGCCTGCTTGGCCGCCATGCGCGTGAGCGTGTTGACGTTGGGCAGGATCTGGCAGCCCTCTTCATAGGGATCGGAGGTGAGCACCGAAGCGGAGATCTTGACCGCACGCTTCTGCTGCTCGGCCGAAAGGGTGCGCAGCTTCTCGCCCGACACGATGACCGCAGCAGCGGCACCATCGCTATTGGCCGAGCACATGGCACGGGTGTTCGGATAGGCGATCATCGGCTCGTTCATGATCTGCTCGAGCGACATGTCCTTCTGGATCGCCGCGAGCGGATTCAGCGTGGAGTTGCGGTGGTTCTTCTCCGAGATACGGGCGAACAGTTCGAAGCTGGTTCCGCCGTACTTGTGGCCGTACTCCATGCCGACCTGGGCGAACACGCCGGGCATCATGTCGGTACCGGTCTTGCCCTCGAGGGACGACACAGCACCAAAACGGCCGCTCGGGGTCCAGGTATCGGAGGCGGCGACGCCCATTCCGGCGCCGAGCATGCCAGCGCCCGAGAGCTTCTCGACACCGACGGCGAGACCCATCTCACATTCGCCGGCCTTGATGGCCATGATGACGGTGCGGATAGCAGTGGCGCCGGTTGCGCAGGCATTGGCCACGTTGAACACCGGAATGCCGGTCTGGCCGATCTGCTTCTGCAACTGCTGGCCGACACCGGCCGCAGCACCCATAAGGTTGCCGGCGGCGAGTACACCCATATCGGCCATGGTGACGCCGCCATCGGCGAGTGCAGCCATGGCGGCTTCGGCGGCGAGGTCGACAACATCCTTGTCAGGATGCTTGCCGAACTTGGTCATGTTGATCCCGAGGATCCAAAGGTCTTCGTTTGCCATGAGTGGTCTCCTCAGTTGATGGGCTCGAAGCCGTAGCCGATGGCTTCGGTTCCGGCGGTGTCGGCACCGAACGGCACGGTGGTGAGACGAACCTTCATGCCAAGCGTGATGTGCTCGGCATCGGGGGTGGTGTTGACGACATTGCCACGCACGCTGGTTCCACCGCAGTCGACGACTGCAGGAACGTACGGCGCGGTTCCGGGCATCCAGGGCGTGACGATGGTGAACGCACGCACCTCGCCCTCGGTGGCGATGTCGACACTGGCGAACGATGTGCCGAAACAGGAAGCACATGCATTACGACGATCGAAATAGCGAGCACCACAGGCGGTGCACTCATTGGCGACGAGATGCGGTGCATCTCCGAGTACGAGGTACTCGACCAACGGGATCTGGTTGGACACAATTCCCCCTTCTTGGCGACGGTCGCCGGAACGGAAGGATCATCGTACGGCACCCGCATCGACTCCCCCAATACGAACCGACCCCGCCCTACTCCAAACCGACCCCGCCCCACTCCAAACCGACCCCCGCCCCAATACGAACCTGTAGGTTGAGGAAATGTCTGGCTCGATTGACCGCCGCCGATTCCTCCTTCGCAGCCTCACCGGCGTTGCCGGTGCAGCGGTAGCCGTCGTCGCCGGACCCGAGTTCATTGGCACTGCCGGGGCCACTCCCCCAGCTTCGACTCCGCTGGCCAAGGGTCCCAACCTCGTGTTCGACTGGGATTTCGAGCTCGATACCGGCGGCGCCAGCCCCCGCGGCTGGATCCTCTCCTGAACATCGGCGACCCACCCGGCATTCTCCAGCCCCTGCGCTGGGAGCCCCGTCGGATCCTTGGCGAACCAGCGGCGATCGAAGCGCTCGACGCGCTCGGCGCCGCTCTCCGGGAGTCGGACTTCGCCAACAACCCCGACGGATGCGACGACGACTCCAAGCTCGGGCGATTCGCACTTGGCTATCCGTTGCATCACCGGATTGCGCGGGGATTCGTCGGCGGCGCACCTCGACTGGCCTCGCTCATCGAGGCGGAGGCTGCCGATATCGACGACGACGGCGAAGTCTCGCTGCGCTTCGAGGTGCTCGCCGGTGCGGGCGCACTGGCAATCCATCCCAGGGTCGGGATCGGCGGCGAGCGGGTCTACGCCGGCCCTGATTCCTGGATCCTGTTCACCCAGGTGTGGCGATTCGGTCTCGGCGGGGATCGCGCACTCGAACTTGGCACGGGGACCGGTCTTATTGCGTCTCTGCTTGCCCATCGCTACCGCAACGTCATCGCCACCGACATCACCGATGAAGCCGTTGCCACCGCGGCACTCTCCCGACGACTCCTCGAACCTGAGGTGCGCGATCGACTGTCGGTGGTGAGGGCTGATGTCGGCGAATCGTTCCGTCCAGCGAGCTTCGATCTCGTGACCGCCAACGCTCCATGGGTGCCGAGCTCGGCAGCGCACGGACACGTGTTCGCCGATGGCGGTCCATCTGGTTCCGAACTGCCGATGCGCTTCCTCGCCGACGGGCTTCGCCTCCTCCGACCCACCGGGACACTGGTACTGATGTGTGCCGACCTTCGCTTCGCCGACGACCGCGCCCCACTACGTGATGCACTCTCACGCCTTCGCTCCGAAGGGTTCACCACCGAAGTCGTCGTCACCCCGAAGGAAACCCCATTCACCTTCGAGGAGGAAGCAACTTCTGGACCACTCACCGGTCTTCGCAGCGCCCAGCACGTGACAGTCGCCGTGTATCGACAGCCGGGCCTTCGCGTGAAGGATGAATCAGAAATCTGAAACCAGTCACTTGTTGATTTCGCCCTGCAATTGTGTGACGCAGGACTCCGCGTGCGCGTCGCTCCCATTGATCTGTTCCACCGCACAGGCGAAACAGCCAGCCCGGAAATCCACCGCATTGCCGCGCAAACTGTGCAGACGAAATCGCCGCACTGGGTCAGCCCGCCAGCGAAGCCTGCCGGAATGAGCACGAAAATCCGCCGGCGCGTCGGCCGCTCTCGAGTGTCGCTGCGTGGGATCGGTGGAGAGGGCTGGCCCAAGCAATCACCACCAGTCCCAGACCCGGCGTTTCTGCTCGGCGAGCTCGCGAACCTCCTCAGACCCGGGGGGATTCTGGTCCTCGAGGTACCCAACTTCGACTCGGACGATGCACGCGGACTTCGTGCCGACTGGACCTACGCCGACAGGGACGAACACCGCGTCCATTTCACCCCAGATGGGCTCACCAAACTCGTCACTGCAGCGGGACTGCAGGTCGAGCATGCGGTGCAGTTCTCATCCAGCGTGTATGAGTCGCCCGAACGAACGTTGGAGCTGCGCAACGCAGCGCCTCTCGAGCACGTAGCGTGGCCGTCTCCTGACCTGATGCGGATCATCGCCCGGGCCCCAATTCTTCCAGCACCTTCCTGAACCGGAGTCTCTGATGCAGATCTTTATCAGGACAATTACGGGAAAGACCATCACCCTCGACGTGGAGCCGAGCGACTCCATCGACAACGTCAAGCAGAAGGTCCAGGACAAAGAAGGGATCCCTCCCGACCGGCAGCGTCTTATCTTCGCGGGCAAGCAGTTGGAAGACGGCCGAACGCTGTCGGACTACAACATCCAGAAGGAATCGCTCCTTCACCTAGTACTGCGCCTTCCAACCGCGACCGTCGCCACGTACGCCGACAAGTCGCTCAGCCCCCGACTCGGAGCCGGGCAGAAACTGCTCGAGATCAGCGACGGAACCACTGCCACCCAAAAAGTCGTCGGTGTACTCGGCGGCGCCACGCACCTGCTGACCTTCTGGATCAAAGGCACAGTCATCTGGACAATCGAGTTCACCGACACAACA
>WLCQ01000058.1 GCA_009705225.1 Actinomycetota bacterium
GAAGGGCGGCGCTCCAGAAGCATCCGCCCCCGCCGCCGAGGAGTCTGCCGAAGCCGAAGCGCCAGCCGCTGAGGTCGAGGTCGAGGACGCACCTGCAGCCGAAGAGGCTGCAGCTGACGACACCGCTGCCGACGCACCCGAATCTGATGCACCCGAAGTATCTGCATCTGATGCCACTGAAACACCTGAAGCCTCGGCCGATGCCGACGCTGCACCCGAAGCACAAACCGACGATGCCCCGGCTGACGCCGAGGCCGACACTCAGGAGGGCTGATCATGGCCACCAAGGAAGAAATCCTCGACGCAATCGCCTCGATGTCCGTGCTCGAGCTCAGTGAGCTCCTCAAGGACTTCGAAGAGAAGTTCGGCGTGACCGCCGCTGCTCCCGTTGCCGTGGCTGCTGCCCCGGCCGCCGGTGGTGGCGCCGCCGAAGCCGCTGAAGAGAAGGACGAATTCGACGTCGTTCTCACCGGCGCTGGCGACAAGAAGATCCAGGTCATCAAGGAGGTGCGCGCGCTCACGAACCTCGGTCTCAAGGAGGCCAAGGATCTCGTCGACGGTGCTCCCCAGACCGTGATCGAGAACGCCTCGAAGGAAGACGCCGAGAAGGCCAAGGCTGCCCTTGAGGCCGCCGGCGCCAGCGTCGAACTCAAGTAAGACCTGCGGCTCCGGCCGCACGCAGTGTGATCGATGGCCCACCCCTCGGGGTGGGCCATCGGCGCGTCCGGACCCACCTAACTGGGCGGTTCGGGCGGGGGAGTGCTTGACCCGCGGGGAGTGGGGCCGTACTGTGCCCAACAATCTTTCCGGGGTAGAAGTGGATGATCCCCCGAGTGAGCGCCTGAATCGGTTCCGATTCCAGGGTTGCTCTTCCACGCGTCCTGCCTCTAGGATCGAACTTCGCCCTGCGCGCGCCCGGTGCCTCCCTTCCTCGTTCTCGAGGTCGTGACGCGCACCTCGTGCAGCGGAGCTTCGCCCACCTCCCCGAGGAGCCATCCTTGTCTGATCGTTCGACTGTCCGTGAGCGTTACTCGTTCGCCAACCTCGACGAAACATTGGCGCTGCCCGATCTGATCGCCATTCAGCGCGAATCGTTCGAGTGGTTCCTGCATCAGGGTCTCGCTGAGACCTTCCGCGACATCAGTCCCATCAAGGACTTCACCGAGACGCTCCAGCTCGAGCTGGAGTTCGATCCCGATGACGAAGACCTGCGCCCACCGCCGAAGTTCACGGTGGAGGAGTGCAAGGAGAAGGACATGACCTTCTCCGCACCGATCTTCGTGCGGGCCCGTTTCATGAACGCTGCCACCGGCGAAATCAAGGAACAGACCGTCTTCATGGGTGACTTCCCCATGATGACCGACAAGGGCACGTTCGTGATCAACGGCACCGAGCGCGTGGTCGTCTCGCAGCTCGTCCGTTCCCCCGGCGTGATCTTCCAGCCCGGTGAGCGCTTCCGTCTCCGCAACCTCTCGAAGCACCAGCTGGTCACCGGCACCATCCACCCCTACCGCGGCGAGTGGATCGAGTTCGACGTCGAGCAGAAGCCGGGCAAGGACGTCACCGCCGGCGCTCGCGTCGCCCGCAAGCGTCGTATCAGCCTGTTCGTGCTCCTGCGTGCCCTCGGCTACGACGAAGAGAACCACCCCGGATTCCTCGACCGCTTCGTGCGTCACTTCGACTTCCTCGAGGGTCAGTGGGAAAAGGATCGCGAACTCTTCCCGACCCAGGACGAAGCCCTCGTCGAGATCTACAAGCGTGCTCGTCCGGGCGAACCGCCGTCGGTCGATTCCGCTCGCGCGTACTTCAAGAACGCCTTCTTCGAGAGCCGTCGTTACGACCTCTCACGCGTTGGTCGCTACAAGCTCAACCGCAAGCTCGGCCCGGAACTCGACAAGCTCGAACAGCTTTTCGGAATCACTCTTGACCGTCCCGAGCTCGACCAGCCGGTGCTCACCCCGGCCGAGGTGCTCGCATCCACCTCGTACCTGCTCAACCTCGTGAATGCTGAGCCTGGCTACCGCCTCGACGATCAGGATCACTTCGCCAACCGTCGTATCCGTTCGGTGGGCGAGCTCATTCAGAACCAGGTTCGCATCGGTCTGTCTCGTATGGAGCGTGTCGTGCGTGAGCGCATGACCACCCAGGACGTCGAGGCGATCACTCCGCAGACCCTCATCAACATCCGTCCCGTGGTTGCTGCCATCAAGGAGTTCTTCGGAACCTCGCAGCTCTCGCAGTTCATGGATCAGGTCAATCCGCTCTCCGGCCTCACCCATCGTCGTCGCCTCTCGGCGCTCGGCCCGGGTGGTCTGTCCCGTGAGCGTGCTGGCTTCGAAGTCCGCGATGTGCATTTCAGCCACTACGGCCGCATGTGCCCCATCGAGACCCCTGAAGGTCCGAACATCGGTCTGATCGGTGCACTCGCCACCTTCGCCCGCGTCAACGAGTTCGGCTTCATCGAGTCGCCGTACCGCAAGGTCGTCAACGGTAAGGTCACCGACGAGATCGTCTACCTCGCCGCCGATGAGGAAGAGGAGTATGTCGTCGCCCAGGCGAACGCTCCGCTCAATCCTGACGGTTCGTTCAAGGCCGATCGCGTCCTCGTGCGTCGATCGCCGCAGGCCGCCACGCTCGGTGAACTCAAGCTCATGCTCGAGCGCGATGTCTTCTTCGGTGCCACCACCGAGATCTCCAACGTTCCGCCGATCGAGGTCCAACTCATGGACGTCTCGCCGAAGCAGATCGTTTCGGTTGCTACCGCACTCATCCCGTTCCTCGAGCACGACGACGCCAACCGTGCGCTCATGGGCGCCAACATGCAGCGTCAGGCTGTTCCGTTGCTGCGGGCCGAGGCTCCGTACATCGGAACCGGCATCGAGTCGCGTGCGGCTCGTGATGCCGCCGACATGATCCTCGCCATTGATGAGGGTGTCGTCACCCAGGTCGATGGGCGCACCATCACGGTGGAGTACAAGAGCAAGGGCCGCAAGGTGTATCGCCTGCTCAAGTTCGAGCGCTCCAACCAGGACACCTGCATCAACCAGAAGCCTTATGTGGCTGAGGGACAGAAAGTCAAGAAGGGCGACATCCTCGCCCACGGCCCCTCCACCGACAACGGCGAACTTGCGCTGGGCAAGAACCTCGTCGTGGCGTTCATGCCATGGGAGGGTTACAACTTCGAGGACGCCATCATCCTCTCGGAGCGACTGGTCAAGGACGACGTGCTCACGTCGATCCACATCCATGAGCACGAAGTCGATGCCCGCGACACCAAGCTTGGTCCGGAGGAGATCACCCGGGATATCCCGAATCTCTCCGACGAGATCCTCGCCGACCTCGACGAGCGCGGCATCATCCGCGTCGGCGCCGAGGTCTCAGCGGGCGATGTTCTGGTGGGCAAGGTCACCCCGAAGGGCGAAACCGAGCTCACTCCTGAAGAGCGCCTGCTGCGCGCCATCTTCGGTGAGAAGGCCCGCGAGGTGCGCGACACCTCGCTCAAGGTGCCCCACGGTGAGTCCGGCAAGATCATCGATGTCAAGGTGTTCTCCCGTGACGACGGCGACGAACTGCCGCCCGGTGTCAACCAACTCGTGCGGGTCTATGTCGCCCAGAAGCGCAAGATCAGCGTGGGCGACAAGCTCGCCGGTCGCCACGGCAACAAGGGCGTCATCTCCAAGATCCTCCCGATCGAGGACATGCCGTTCATGGCCGATGGCACCCCCGTCGACATCATCCTCAACCCGCTCGGCGTCCCGTCCCGTATGAACGTGGGTCAGGTACTCGAGGCTCATCTCGGCTACGCCGCCCGCTACGGCTGGGATGTCGATGGCGAGGACGTTGGTCAGCCCGCAATTCGCGGCACCGAGAAGAAGACCCGCCCGACCACCGCACCCGCCACGCTCGTGGCCACGCCGGTGTTCGATGGCGCTCACTGGGACGAAGAAGATCAGGCCGGCAAGCACCCGACCATCAAGTCGATCTTCCAGAACCTGAAGCCCGAAGCCGCCGATGCTCGCTACGGCGACAACGGACGCATGATGCAGGACGACGGCAAGGTCACGCTTTTCAACGGCCGCAGCGGAGAGCCCTACGACAACCCGATCACGGTCGGTGTCGTCTACATCCTCAAGCTCGCCCATCTGGTCGACGACAAGATCCACGCCCGGTCCACCGGTCCGTACTCCATGATCACCCAGCAGCCGCTGGGCGGTAAGGCCCAGTTCGGTGGCCAGCGATTCGGTGAGATGGAAGTGTGGGCACTCGAGGCCTACGGCGCTGCGTACTGCCTGCAGGAACTACTCACCATCAAGTCCGACGATGTCCTCGGCCGTGTCAAGGTCTACGAGGCCATTGTCAAGGGCGAGAACATCCCCGAGCCGGGTATCCCCGAGAGCTTCAAGGTTCTCATCAAGGAGATGCAGTCGCTCTGTCTCAACGTCGAGGTGCTCAACACCTCGGGTGCCGAGATCGAGATGCGCGAGCTCGACGAGGACATCTTCCGTACTGCTGAGGAACTCGGCATCGATCTGTCTCGCCCCGAACGTGGCAGCGATGAAGAAGATGCCCGCCGCCAGGCCGAAAGGGGCTGAAGGAATGGCAATGCTTGACGTCAATACATTCGATCAACTGCGTATCGGACTCGCCACCGCTGACTCGATCCGCACCTGGTCCAACGGCGAAGTGAAGAAGCCGGAGACCATCAACTACCGCACCCTCAAGCCTGAGAAGGACGGACTCTTCTGCGAGAAGATCTTCGGCCCGCAAAAGGACTGGGAGTGCTACTGCGGGAAGTACAAGCGTGTGCGCTTCAAGGGCATCATCTGCGAGCGCTGCGGAGTCGAGGTCACTCGTTCCAAGGTTCGTCGCGAGCGCATGGGCCATGTCGAGCTCGCCGCTCCCGTCGTGCACATCTGGTATCTGCGCGGCACTCGTTCGTGGCTGGCCTATCTGCTCATGGGCACTGAAGCCCGCGAGGAGATGAAGGCCAAGCAGCTCGAGAAGGTCATCTACTTCGCTGCCAACATCGTCACCTGGGTCGACGACGAGCGTCGTCATTCGGAACTTCCGAACCTCGAAATCGAGATGCTCGAGGAGGTCAAACTCATCGAGAAGGAGCGCGAGCTCGAACTTGCCAAGCGGTTCGAGGCGCTCGAGACCGAGATCACCCAACTCGAGAAGGACGGCGCCAAGGACACCGATATCAAGGCCCGTCAGCGTGCTTCCGACAAGGACCTCCAGTCCATCCGCGAGCGCTATGACGTCGAGCTCGACCTTGTCGTGCGTGCGTTCGAAGAGTTCAAGGACATCTTCGCCCGCAAGATCATCGAGGACGAGATGCTGTGGCGCGAACTCGTCGACCGCTACGGCGACTACTTCGAGGGTGGCATGGGCGCCGACGCCATCGCCCGTCTGATCGATCGCATCGATCTCGACGCCGATGAGATCCGTCTGCGCGAGCAGATCGATCCGCCGGAGGGCACCAAGCCCCTGTCGGCCCAGCGCAAGCAGAAGTCGATCAAGCGCCTCAAGATCGTGGCCGCGTTCAATCGCCGCGACGACAACGGCAAGCGCATCAACGACCCCCGAGCCATGATCCTCGACGTCGTTCCGGTGATCCCGCCGGAGCTGCGTCCGATGGTGCAGCTCGACGGTGGCCGTTTCGCGACCTCCGATCTCAACGATCTCTACCGTCGTGTGATCAACCGGAACAACCGTCTCAAGCGTCTGCTTGATCTCGGCGCTCCCGAGATCATCGTCAACAACGAGAAGCGCATGCTGCAGGAGGCCGTTGACGCACTGTTCGACAACGGTCGCCGTGGTCGCCCGGTCACTGGTCCGGGGAACCGTCCGCTCAAGTCGCTCTCCGACATGCTCAAGGGCAAGCAGGGTCGCTTCCGCCAGAACCTTCTCGGCAAGCGCGTCGACTACTCCGGCCGTTCGGTCATCGTGGTCGGCCCGACCCTCAAGCTCCATCAGTGCGGTCTGCCCAAGCTCATGGCGCTCGAACTGTTCAAGCCGTTCGTCATGAAGAAGCTTGTCGATGCCGAACTGGCCCAGAACATCAAGTCGGCCAAGCGCATGGTCGAGCGTCGTCGTCCGCAGGTGTGGGACGTCCTCGAGGACGTCATCAAGGAACACCCGGTCATGCTCAACCGTGCTCCTACGCTCCATCGTCTGGGTATCCAGGCGTTCGAGCCGGTGCTCGTCGAGGGTAAGGCCATCCAGGTGCACCCGCTTGTATGCGTGGCCTTCAACGCCGACTTCGACGGCGATCAGATGGCTGTCCATCTGCCGCTGTCAGCCGAAGCGCAGGCTGAGGCCCGGGTGCTCATGCTCTCGGCCAACAACATCCTGTCGCCGGCCGATGGTCGACCGCTCGTCACGCCCACCCAGGACCTCATCATCGGTGCCTTCTACCTGACCGAATCGGTCGAGGCCGCCAAGGGTGAGGGTCGGGTGTTCCGTGCACTCGACGAGGTCGAGCAGGCCTACGAACGTGGAGATATCGATCTCCACGCACTCATCGAGTACCGCAACCCCGAGCACATCACCGGTGAGGAGAACGGTCGCCCCGTCTACCGTCGCACCACCGCTGGTCGCGTGTTCTTCAACACCACGCTGCCCGAGGGCTTCGAGTACCAGAACGCCCGCGTCGACAAGAAGGTCATGGGCCGCATCGTCGATGACCTCGCCCATAACTACGACAAGGCCGTCGTCGCCAAGAGCCTCGATGCCATCAAGGACCTCTGCTACCGCTACGCCACCAAGTCCGGCCTCACGATTTCGATCGAGGACGTCAAGACCCCCGTGCTCAAGGCGGAGATCCTCGAGCGTCATGAGAAGGAAGCCGACAAGGTCGAGACCCAGTTCCGTCGCGGCATCATCACCGATGGTGAGCGTCGTCAGAAGGAAGTTGAGATCTGGACCACGGCCACCGATGAGGTGCGCACCGAGATGGAGCGCACACTCAAGGCCGAGCAGTTCAACCCCATCGAGATGATGGTTGGTTCCGGTGCTCGCGGAAACATGATGCAGGTGCGTCAGATCGCCGGTATGCGCGGCCTCGTGGCCAACCCCCGCGGCGACATGATTCCCCGACCGATCAAGTCCAACTTCCGTGAGGGTCTCACGATGTTGGAGTACTTCATCGCCACGCCCGGCGCCCGTAAGGGACTGGTCGATACGGCGCTACGTACTGCGGACTCCGGTTACCTCACCCGTCGACTCGTCGACGTGGCCCAGGAACTCATCATCAATGATGAGGACCCCTTCGCCAGCGGCAACGCGGTCCGCGGTATCTGGATCGAGGACATCGAAGCCGATCGCGCCGGTAAGCGCTCCTGGCTCGAGGTTCGCCTCTTCAGCCGCACGCTGGCCGATGACGTCACGCTGGCCGATGGCACTGTGTACGCCCGTGGAACCGTCGTCGGAGAAGACGAGATGGCTGCTCTGCGTGACGATGCCACCATCACCCGGGTCCGCGTACTCTCGCCGCTCACCGATGATTCCGATCTCGGCGTCTCGGCGGCTTGCTATGGCCTCTCGCTGGCCACCGGCAAGCTCATCGAACAGGGTGAGGCCGTTGGCGTCATCGCTGCTCAGTCGATCGGCGAGCCCGGTACACAGCTCACCATGCGTACGTTCCACACCGGTGGTATCGCCGGTGCCGACATCGCCGGTGGTCTTCCCCGAGTCGTCGAACTTTTCGAGTCCCGCACGCCCAAGGGCAAGGCAACGCTGTCACGCCTCACCGGCGTAGTGCGTATCGCTGAGGACGAGGGCAAGGGTCGGGTCATCACCGTTGTCGATGACAACGGCGTCGAGGAGGCCTATCTGGTTCCCGGTCTCGCCCGTCTCGAAGTTGTCGACGGACAGCAGATCAATGCCGGCGATCCCATCGTCGATGGTCCGCGCGATCCCAAGGAACTCATCGAGATCAAGGGCGTGCAGGAGACCCAGCAGTACCTCGTGCAGGAAGTCCAGAAGGTCTACCGCGACCAGGGTGTTCCGATCCACGACAAGCACATCGAACTCATCGTGCGTCAGATGACCCGCAAGATCGCAGTGCAGGATCCGGGCGAGTCCGACTTCCTGCCGGGCGAGCGTGTCGACTCCAAGGTGTACCGAGATGTCAACCGTGCACTCGTGATGGAAGGGAAGAAGCCCGCTGAGGGTCGCCCCGAGATCATGGGTATCACCAAGGCCTCGCTGGCCACCGACTCCTGGCTATCAGCAGCATCGTTCCAGGAGACCACGCGTGTGCTCACTGAAGCCGCCATCGAGTCCAAGAGTGACTCGCTGCTCGGCCTCAAGGAGAACATCATCATCGGCAAGCTCATCCCGGCCGGTACGGGCATGTCCTCCTACAAGGACATCACCACGGCTGCTCCCGACTACGCACCGATGGAGTTCTACTCCTCAGGTGAGGACGAGAGCGATGATCTGGCTGCGATGCTGGCTGATCGGATGGCGGGTGACATGGTCGCCGGAACCGGCGATCTCGCCGAGAACGCTGAGGAGGAGCCCGATGCAGAAATCATCGATCTCCCCCGTGCCGAAGCTGCCGAGTAACACCTGAAGTGGGGGAGATCCGGTCCCGGATCTCCCCTGAAGTATCCGCCCGTGGTTCGGGTCGGACGGTCGATCCGACCGCCCTGAACTGCAGGTTTGCCGAGTCCGACTCGGTCACCCTACGATTGCCGTCCGGCTCTGGGGCCTGTTCACCCCATCGCCAGCATTTTTGAACGCCAGACCAGAACGCAAGAAAGGTCCGTTGTGCCCACGATTCAGCAGTTGGTCCGAAAGGGTCGCCAGTCAAAGCCCGCCAAGGGCAAGACCCCAGCCCTGAAGGGCGCGCCCCAGCGACGGGGCGTGTGTACACGCGTGTACACCACCACCCCGAAGAAGCCGAACTCGGCGCTTCGCAAGGTGGCCCGTGTCCGTCTGTCGAGCGGCATGGAAGTCACGGCCTATATCCCCGGCGAGGGTCACAACCTTCAGGAACACTCCATCGTGCTCGTTCGCGGTGGTCGTGTGAAGGATCTTCCCGGCGTTCGTTACAAGATCATCCGCGGCACCCTTGACACCTCGGGTGTGCGCGACCGCAAGCAGGCCCGTAGTCGTTACGGCGCCAAGAAGGAGAGCTGACGTGCCCCGTAAGGGTCCCGCACCCCGCCGCGAACTCATGCCCGACCCGATCTACCGATCGATCGTCGTCACCCAGTTCGTCAACAAGGTCCTGCAGCGCGGCAAGCGCTCCACGGCCGAACGTATCGTCTACGACGCCCTCGAGATGATCGCCGCCAAGACCGGCGAGGATCCCATCGCCACGCTCAAGCGTGCCGTCGATGGCGTGAAGCCCCAGCTCGAGGTGCGCAGCCGTCGTGTCGGCGGCGCCACCTACCAGGTGCCGGTCGAGGTGCGTCCCCGACGCGCCAACACCCTCGCCATCCGCTGGCTCGTCGGCTACTCGCGTCAGCGCCGTGAGCGCACCATGGCCGAGCGCCTTGCGAACGAACTCATGGATGCCGCGAACGGCGTCGGTGCATCAGTGAAGCGTCGTGAAGACCTTTACAAGATGGCTGAATCCAACAAGGCTTTCGCCCACTACCGCTGGTAATCGCCACGGGGCTGGCACTCACGGACGCCCCGCCCGCAGGCGGGGCGCCGTCGCGACTGCCCCCCACACCCGTAACCCCCCGAATCCCACACTGACAGGACTGAGACGATGGCCACTCGCCAAACTTCGCTCCAGATGACCCGCAACATCGGCATCATGGCCCATATCGACGCGGGTAAGACCACGACGACCGAGCGGATCCTCTACTACACCGGCAAGAACTACAAGATCGGTGAGGTGCACGAGGGCGGCGCCACCATGGACTGGATGGTCCAGGAGCAAGAGCGTGGCATCACCATCACCTCAGCGGCGACCACCTGTTTCTGGGAAGACCACCGCATCAACATCATCGACACCCCGGGCCACGTTGACTTCACCGTCGAGGTGGAGCGTTCGCTGCGCGTGCTCGACGGCGCCGTCGCAGTGTTCGACGGAGTTGCCGGTGTGGAACCCCAGACCGAGACGGTGTGGCGTCAGGCCAACAAGTACAACGTGCCCCGCATCTGCTTCGTGAACAAGATGGATCGCCTCGGCGCCAACTTCTTCGATGCGCTGGCCTCCATCAAGGATCGTCTCGAGGCCAACACCGCTGTGCTGCAGCTGCCCATCGGCTACGAGGGTGATTACTCCGGCGTTGTTGATCTCGTCACCATGGAAGCCCTTGTGTGGCTCAACGAGGAACTCGGCGCCAAGTGGGAGGTCCGGGAGATCCCGGCCGATCTCGCTGATCAGGCTGCCGAGTACCGCAACGAGCTCCTCGAGACCGTTGCCACCGCTGATGAATTCATCATGGAGAAGTTCCTCGGCGAAGAAGAGATCACCGTCGACGAACTTCGTGCCGCTATCCGTCGTGCCACCATCGCCGGCGAGATCGTGCCCGTGCTCAACGGCACCGCCTTCAAGAACAAGGGCGTGCAGCCGCTGCTCGACGCTGTCATCTGGTACCTGCCCTCGCCGCTCGATCTTCCCCCGGTGCACGGCAACAACCTCAAGGGCGACACCGAACTCACACGTGATGCCAAGGACGATGCTCCGTTCGCCGCGCTGGCTTTCAAGATCATGACCGATCCGCACGTAGGCAAGCTCACGTACTTCCGGGTCTACTCGGGCAACCTTGAAAAGGGCGCTCAGGTGATGAACGCCCGCACCCAGTCCAAGGAGCGCATCGGTCGTCTCCTCGAGATGCACGCCAACGATCGCTTCGATCTCGATCAGGTCTTCGCCGGCGACATCGTTGCGGGTATTGGTTTCAAGAACACCAAGACCGGCGACACCCTGTGCGATATTTCGAACCCGATCGTGCTCGAAGAACTGATCTTCCCGGAGCCCGTGATCCACGTGGCTGTCGAGCCCAAGACCAAGGCCGATCAGGACAAGATGTCCAAGGCTCTGTTCTCTCTCGCCGAAGAGGATCCCACCTTCCAGGTCCGCACCGATGAGGACACCGCCCAGACCGTCATCTCCGGCATGGGCGAGCTGCACCTCGAGGTGCTCGTCGACCGCATGCTGCGTGAGTTCAAAGTCGACGCCACTGTCGGTAAGCCACAGGTGGCCTATCGCGAGACCATCACCCGCACCGTCGAAGACTCCACCTACACCCATAAGAAGCAGTCGGGTGGTTCGGGCCAGTACGCCGAGGTCACGATCACGCTCGAGAACACCGGTCCCGGTGGCGGCTACGAGTTCGTCGACAAGATCTCCGGTGGTCGCATCCCGAAGGAATACATCCCCTCGGTCGACCACGGCATCCAGTCAGCGCTCGCCGCAGGCGTGCTTGCCGGGTACCCCACCGTTGATGTGCGGGCCATCCTCACCGACGGCAAGTACCACGACGTCGACTCCTCCGAAATGGCTTTCAAGATCGCCGGAACCATGGCGTTCAAGGAAGCCGCCCGCAAGGCCAAGCCATGCCTGCTCGAACCCATCATGAACGTCGAGGTCTCCACCCCCGACGACTACATGGGCGACGTCATGGGCGATCTCTCCTCCCGTCGCGGCAAGCTCGGCGGCATGGAGCAGAAGGGCAACTCGCAGATCATCCGGGCTCAAGTACCGCTGTCGGAGATGTTCGGTTACGCTACCGACCTTCGTTCGCGCAGTCAGGGCCGCGCTACCTACACCATGCAGTTCGACTCGTATCAGCAGATGCCGTCCGCTGCACAGGAAGAAATCGTCACCCGCGTTCGCGGGGAATGAGTAGGACATGAACGGGGGGCTCCGGCCCCCTCACCAAGCACGGCGAACGCCGTCGCTGCAGCAACAAAATCGCACCTTTCCAACCAATCCACTCGTCCGAGAACGGACACAACACCAGGAGATCCACCGCCATGGCGCGTGAAAAGTTTGAGCGGAATAAGCCGCATGCGAATGTGGGAACGATGGGCCATATTGATCATGGCAAGACCACGTTGACTGCTGCGATTACGAAGGTTCTGGCGGATGCTGATCCGTCGAATAACTCGTTCACGGAGTTCGCGAATATTGATAAGGCTCCTGAGGAGCGTGAGCGTGGTATCACGATCAATATTTCTCATGTTGAGTATGAGACTGAGGGTCGTCATTACGCGCATGTTGATATGCCGGGTCATGCTGATTACATCAAGAACATGATCACGGGTGCCGCGCAGGTTGATGGTGCGATTCTGGTTGTGTCGGCTGCTGATGGTCCGATGCCGCAGACCCGTGAGCATGTGTTGCTTGCCCGTCAGGTTGGTGTGCCGGCGATTGTTGTGGCGTTGAACAAGGTCGACATGGTTGATGATGAGGAGCTTCTTGATCTTGTGGAGCTTGAGGTTCGTGAGCTTCTCAATGAGTATGAGTTCCCGGGTGATGATGTTCCGGTGGTGAAGGTCTCGGCGTTGAAGGCGCTTGAGGGTGATGCCACGGCAACTGCGCAGATCATGGAGTTGATGGCTGCTGTTGATGCCTATATCCCGCAGCCTGAGCGTGATACTGACAAGCCGTTCCTTATGCCGATCGAGGATGTGTTCACGATCACTGGTCGTGGCACGGTCGTGACCGGTCGTGTGGAGCAGGGCATTGTTCACACTGGTGACGAGATCGAGATCGTTGGTATCAAGGCGACGCAGAAGACCACGTGTACTGGTGTTGAGATGTTCCGCAAGCTTCTTGATGAGGGTCGCGCTGGTGACAACATTGGTGCGCTTCTTCGTGGCACGAAGAAGGAAGATGTTGAGCGTGGTCAGGTGCTCGCGAAGCCTGGTTCGATCACTCCTCATACCCAGTTCGAGGCTCAGACCTATGTGTTGACGAAGGAAGAAGGCGGCCGTCATAAGCCGTTCTTCACGAATTATCGTCCGCAGTTCTATTTCCGTACGACTGACGTCACTGGTCAGATCACGCTTCCTGAGGGAACCGAGATGTGTATTCCTGGTGATAACACGGAGATGGTTGTTGAACTCATTCATCCGATCGCGATGGAAGACGGTCTTCGTTTCGCCATCCGTGAGGGTGGTCGTACCGTGGGCGCCGGCCGCGTCACCAAGATCCTCAAGTAAGC
>WLCQ01000059.1 GCA_009705225.1 Actinomycetota bacterium
CTGGGGGTCTTTCACATGGAGCGGACGACGAGAACCGTCGTCGCTTCGCTCCTCCTCCCGAATCTCTCGGCACGCGAGAAGACCCCCAGCCAAAACTGGGGGTCTTTCACATGGAGCGGACGACGAGATTCGAACTCGCGACCCTCACCTTGGCAAGGTGATGCTCTACCAGCTGAGCCACGTCCGCAGGAGTTGTCACCATAGCAAGCCCGAGCGCTCGGACAAAAAGCAGCGACCGACAGCTCAGGCAGAAGGGGGCCGAAGATCGATTGTGAGCGTCAGCACGCCATCAGCGACGGTCGCAGCGGCATCGCCGATAATTGCGAAGTCCTGAAAATCAAACTGGGCCTGCTCGATGAAGCGAGCTCGTTCCTCCCCAGCGACGGGCGGTAGCGGCCTGTTCTTCACCGCATGCGCTCTGTCACGGAACCGCTTGAGCATTGCATCAAGGTCGAGATCGTCAGCCATGGCTCTACGCTAGATCGGCGGCGGCAGGACCGGGGCCGCTCGTGAATCCGGGACGGGTATGGCGCCAGTAGATGACGCTGAGGGCGATGAATCCTGCGGCGACGAAAACCAGTCCAATGATGACGAAAAGCACCTTGACGCCCGTCGAGAGACCGCCCGATTTCGAACCTGTTGACCCCGGGACGACGACACCGCTCTTCGCGCCTGTGGTCGAGGTCGTGGATGATTGCGGCGACTTGGTCGACGAGGTCGTGCTGCTCGGTGCCGCAGTCGTGGGAGCTGGTGTCTGACCGCCACCCTGCTGTGTCCGAGTGGTCGTCGTGGTCGTGGACTCGGTTGTGGTCGGAGCTTCGATCGTCGTGGTCGTGGACTCTGTCGTTGTCGGAGCTTCGGTGGTTGTAGTCGTGGGTTCGATCGTGGTGGTCGGGTCCTCCGCTCCGGCCGCCGAGAACGTACCAAGCACGACAGATCCGAGAACCGTGACACCGAGCAGCAACATCAGCACAGCGCGTCGAAACTCTGCTCGCATTCCCTGGCGATGTTCGATTCGAGTTCGAGCTCTGGCCGGCACGAGGGGAACCATAGTGGGAAGACCACTGCGCGATCCCCGACCAAAAGTCGTTCAACGTTGATGTTGTGGACACGAATACGTGGTTCGTCCGCCGATTGTTCGCCGCAGAAGCGATGCTCCATCAATCGGACATGATCCATTACGCATGCGACTCTGTTGGAGATCGCCCATATGCGAACCTCCGCGTCGAGTGAGTTGGCGCAGCGTCCGACGCATCACGCGGCGCAGTTGCGCAATGTCATCGACGACAAGTGAGCGCGAGGCGCGTGCCGGGTCGAATCCCGCGCGCCACAGGATCTCGTCAGTCAGCAGGTTCCCGAGGCCAGCCAGACGACTCTGGTCCATGAGCCGCGCCTTCAGTGGCGCAACACTGCCATCGAGGATCGAGGTGAGCTGCCCAAGCGTCACCTCCGATGCATCCGGGCCTAGTGCTGTCTCATCGGGATCGAGTTCGACACCACCGAGGCGGCGGGGATCGCGCATACGCAGCGCTCCCCCATCATCGAGATGCACGATGAAACGCTCCCATGCAGGATCCCGGCGATGACTCGAATATTCGAGCGCGTCGATCGTGTGATGTCCGTCGACATCGAGAACACCGGTCATTCCGAACCGCAGCCCCACGGTGGGTCCGGTGGTCTCGAGCAGCAGGAGTTTGCCGATCCGACGATCGGCGGTGATCCGCTCATCGACGAGCGCAGCGGTGATTGATACTGCATCGAGTCCACCCTTGAGGTACCACGCATCGGGGGCGTCCACGGCGACGATCCGACGACCCACAGCAGTGGCCGCAGCGCGTCGGTAAATCTCGATCTCGAGCATCTCGGGCATGGATCAACTTCCAGTCTTCACCGCAGGGGTTGGTCAGCGTGCGGTCGCGACCCGATCAAGTGACTGGGCGAAATCGGCGAGAAGATCGCCGGCGTGTTCGAGACCCACCGAGACGCGCACCGTTCCCGGTCTGATTCCGTTGGCCTCGAGTTCCTCGGCTGTCAGATTCACATGAGTGGTGGAGGCCGGATGAGTCACGAGAGTCTCCGGCCCACCCAATGAAGTTGCCAGCTGCGCGATCTCGAGCGACTCGACGAAGATGCGCCCCGCTTCGAGACCACCAGCGAGATCAAAGGTGAGCAGTCCGCCCGGCAGCGCCATCTGGCGCTGGGCGAGCGCGAACTGCGGATGAGATTCGAGGCCCGGCCACCGGACCGCTTCGACGAGTGGGTGGCCCTCCAGAGCGTGCGCGAGTTCGCCGGCATTGGCGCTCTGGCGTTCGAGCCGAACACCAAGTGTGCGCAGTCCGCGGGTTCCGTTCATGGCATCGAACGGCGACGCATTCGCACCCTGCAGCACAGCGAACGAATACAGCCAGTTGACCAACTCTGCGGACCCTGCCACCACGCCGAGCGTTGCGTCGTTATGACCGGCGATTGCTTTGGTGGCTGAATGGATAACCAGGTCAACGCCGTGCTCGAGCGGGCGTTGGACGAGCGGCGTGGCAAAGGTGGAATCCACCACTGTCATCGGACCGGCAATCGCTCCGAGTTCATCGAGGTCGACGAGATCGAGACGCGGATTGGCGGGAGTCTCGGCGAAGACCAACGTGGTGCGACCGGGGATGACAGCCGCAGCGAACGCCCCTGGTTCGGTGCCGTCCACAAAGGTGACATCGATCCCGAAACGCGGACACGCCGTCTGCAGCAACAGCTGCGTGCCGGCATAGAGCTGCCGCTGGGCGACGATGTGATCCCCCTTCGAGCAAAGACCGAGGATCACCGCACTGATCGCGCCCATGCCGGAGGCAAACGCACGGGCGGTCTCTGCCCCCTCGAGCTGCGCGATCGCGTCCTCGAAACCATTCACGGTGGGGTTTCCGTAGCGACTGTAGAAGCGTGCCGAGCCGACTCCCGTGGCCATCCGTCGACCCTCCTCGACCGTGGGAGTCACGAACGTGGTGGTCGCCCACAGGATCGGGGCCAGCGCGGTGTCGTTATCGGCACGCCCGGCACGGATGGCGCGGGTCTCGGGATGGAGTTCGTCGTGGTTCATCAGATTTCCGTTCGAGGGTGGTTGCGCAACTGCGCGAGGAAAGGAGCCACAGCGGCACCGACCTGATCGGGACAGGTGAGGAATCCGTCGTGCCCCTCGACGCAGTGGATGACGCCATGGGTGACAGTGCCACCATTGGCGGCGATGAGATCTCGCAGTTGCTCCTGCTGATACGGCGGATAGAGCGCATCAGAATCGATTGCCATCGTGAGGACCGGCGCAGTGATGCGAGCCAGTGCCCGATCGATACCGGCGCGACCGCGACCAATGTCATGAAGATCCATGGCGCGCGCGATCGCCAGATACGAGTTCGCGTCGAAACGACGAACCAGTTTCTCTCCCTGCCTGTCGAGATAACTCTCGACCTGGAACCGTTGCCACGCCGTGAATCCTGTGTCGAGCGAGTCGAACTGCTTCCGGTCGAACCGCTCGGCGAACTCCGATTCGGTGCGGTAGGTGATGTGGGCCATCTCGCGGGCCACAGCGAGACCTCCGTGTGGCCCCGCTCCCGGTGCAGCGTCGTAATAGTCACCACCGTTCCAGTTCGGATCAAGCACGATCGCACTTCGCTGCACGCTCGAATACGCGATCTGCTGGGCGCTGGCGGCCGCGGTCGTTGCGATGGCCACGAGGCCACCCACTCGATCCGGGTACATCACCGCCCATTCGAGTGCCTGCATCCCGCCCATCGAGCCGCCAATGACTGCCAGCCAGCGTTCGACGCCGAGTTCATCGGCCACCGCCTTCTGGCTCCGCACGATGTCGCGAATAGTGATGGTCGGGAAGGTTGATCCGTAGGGGCGATCGGTGGTCGGATCGATTGACGATGGGCCGGTGGATCCCTGACACCCCCCCAGCACATTCACGCACACCACGAACAGTTCATCGGTGTCAACGGCGCGGCCCGGACCAATGAGTCGATGCCACCAACCCTTGGACGCGCCGCCCACCTCGGAATCCCCCGCCGCATGGCTGTCGCCCGTAAGCGCGTGACAGATGAGCACTGCATTCGACGCGTCCGGAGCGAGCGTGCCCCAGGTCTCGTACGCCACCGTGACACCACGCAACACTCCCCCGCCCTCGAGCGAGAAGGGTCGTCCCGGAGTGACCTCGACGAAGCGTCGATCACCCACGGGGTCGCCGACACGCCACGCGCCGGTGGCGGGTAGCAGGTCGGCGCTCAGCGGCGCCCGACTGGTGGGCTTGGTCATCATGCTCCTCGAACTGGTGGTTGCCACCACCCGAGGGTGGAGGCCGCATCCCCGCCGGACTGGCGGGTTGGCACCTTGGGTGTTCGCCCCAGGTTGCCGAGCCCGATTCCCCGGGCCACTCCTGATGTGGAACACCATGCTGCCTGAGGCTGCAGAGTCCGGTCAAACACTGACGGCATCCCATCCCGAAACAATCGACAGAGAATCTGTCAGAACATTAGAATCAATCCATGACGACTTCCTCGATCGAACCCACGCCCGAACAGATGGCAACCCTCTTCGCCTCGACCGACGACGGTCCGGTGGTGATGCTGAACCTGTTGCGTTACCTCGACGTTGCCAGCGATGGCAGTGGTCGCACCGGCCGCGAGGCGTACAACGACTACAGCGCCGCAGTCCTTCCGATGGTGGCCGTTCGTGGCGGTGGCATCGTCTATTTCGGAACCACCAGCCCCACGGTGGTCGGCCCGGTCGACGAACAGTGGGACGACATCGTGCTCGTCATGTACCCGAACCGTGCGGCATTCATCGACATGACCACCAGCGCCGAGTACCTGGCGATCATGGGCGACCGCACCGCAGCGCTCGCCGACAGCCGCCTCGTTCCCACCTCGCAGATCAGTTTCTGATCAGCTTGTGATCACGGCCTGAACGGTCCGGGGTCTGACCCCGGGCCGGGCCGGCCAAACACTCACGCAGAAACTGCGTCGGCCTTCGGGTCCCATGCGGTCAGATCAGCCAGATTCGGGTTGTTCGAAAACACCTCGACGATGGGCTGATCAAGCTTGAGCCGCTTCAGCAGACGCTTGACCTCGAGTTCCTCGTTCCACAGGACAAGCGTGACTACCACGCCGGACTCACCAGCGCGTGCTGTGCGACCAGAGCGGTGCAGATACGCCTTGTGATCCTCGGGCGGGTCGTAGTGGATGACCACATTCACATCGTCGACGTGAATACCTCGGGCCGCAACATCGGTGGCGACGAGAACGGCAAGCTTGCCTTCGGAGAAATCGGCAAGTGCTTTCTCGCGCTGGCTCTGGCGGAGATCCCCGTGAATAGAGGCAGCTTCGACGCCCTCACGACGGAGATCGCTGGCCACCCGGTCGGCGGCCCGTTTCGTGCGCACGAAGATGATGGTTCGATTGGCCGCAGCCGAGATCTTCGCGGCGACCCGGATCTTGTCCATATCGTGCACCGCCAGGAACCGATGGGTCATCTCGTCGACGGTGACCTGTTCGGACACAACCTCATGCATCACCGGATCGGTCTGGTAGCGCTTGATGAGCGTGTCGACCACACCATCGAGCGTGGCGGAGAACAGCAGCGTCTGATGAGAACCGGGGATGTGGCGGAGGATCCACTCGACCTGCGGGAGGAATCCCATATCGGCCATGCGATCGGCCTCGTCAAGCACCACCTGCATGATGTCGTCGAGTGAGATCTCCTTGCGGTCGATCATGTCGATCATGCGGCCGGGCGTGGCCACCACGATCTCGACGCCCTTGTCGAGCTCGGCAATCTGGGTCTCCATCTTGGCGCCGCCGTAGATGGCACTCACGGTGAGTGATCGCGCTTTGGCCAGCGGTTCGAGTTCGTCGCGCACCTGCGTGGCGAGCTCTCGAGTGGGGACGAGGATGAGTGCACGTGGTCGCCTCGGCGTCGCCGTAGCGACGGTCTCGAGCACGGGAAGACCGAAGGCAAGGGTCTTGCCCGAGCCGGTCTTGGCCTTGCCACAGACGTCGCGACCTGCGAGCGCGTCGGGGATGGTCAGTTCCTGCACAGGGAACGGACTGGTGATGCCGCGGGCCTCAAGGGCTGCGACGAAATCTGCTGACACGCCGAGATCGGCGAATGTGGTCATGGGAAGCCTCGGGGGGAAGGGAACCCGGTGGCGATCGACGATCGAGCCCGGTTCCGGTGGTGCGACGCCCCTCAGACGCCGCCTGTGTTCCCCCAGATGCTACCCCTGATGGACCAGCGATGCTCTCAGGATGGAAGAACAGCCTCGATGGCCGCGACCAGTTCGTCGGCCTCGGGATCGACGGTGGGACGGAAACGGCCCACGATCGAACCGCCCGGAGCCACGAGGAACTTCTCGAAGTTCCACTGGATGTCACCGGCTTCGCCGGCGGCATCAGACGAGGCAGTGAGTTCTGCGTAGAGCGCATGGCGGTCGTCGCCGTTGACATCGATCTTCTCGGTGAGCGGGAAGCTGACCCCATAGGTGGACGAACAGAAGGTGGCGATCTCCTCGGGTGTTCCGGGTTCCTGGCCCATGAACTGGTTGCAGGGAACCCCGAGCACGGTGAACCCACGATCGGCGTAGCGCTGCTGAAGTCGTTCGAGGCCCTCATACTGCGGGGTGAGTCCGCACTTGGATGCCACATTCACGATGAGCACGGCATTGCTGTCGAAGGCGTGCAGGTCGGCGGCGGTGCCGTCGAGGTTGGCGATTGATGCATCAAAGAGACTCATGGTCTGACTCCTGGTCGGTTTTGGTTGCTGTGGATTCGGAAGATGGAGATTCGGGTGATTCGGGATCTGCGTGTTGCGAGGATTCGGCGGTGTCAGTTGCGGGGATGGTTTCGGTGGCATCGGCATCGGCGTCGGGAGACCAGCGATGACCATCGATGTAGGGCTCGTCGGTGTCACTAGGTCGGCGGCGCAGCCCACGGATGGCGAAGATGAGAAGTGAACCACCGATCCCGAGGATCGACAACCAGATGTTCACCCGGAGCCCGAAGATCTCGCTGGCCTCGTCGACCCGTAGTGCTTCGATCCAGAGGCGACCGACGAAGTACCCGAGCACGTAGAGCGGGAGAATGTTGCCCGGGCGCAGTACCCGACGACGATCAACAGCGATGAGTGCACCACACAGCGCCAGGTTCCAGAGCATCTCGTAGAGGAACGTCGGATGGAAGGTGGTGGCGCCGATGTACTCGAGCGGTCGGTGCACCGCATTGATCCGCACTCCCCACGGCAGGCTTGTCGGGCGTCCGAAGAGCTCCTGGTTCCACCAGTTGCCGAGTCGCCCGATGGCTTGCGCCAACGGCAGGGCCGGCACGACTGCATCGAGGATCGATGGGAGACGCGCACCACGACGCCGGGCGGCCCACACCCCCACCGCGATACCGAGCGCCATTCCCCCGGGGATACCGAGACCGCCCTGCCAGATCTTGAGCGCATCGAGCCAACGTCCCTCGTAGGAGCGCCAGTCGGTGAGCACGTGATAGAGCCGGGCGCCGATGAGGCCTGCCGGAACCGCCCACATGGCGATGTTGTACAGATCTTCGGGATTGCCACCCCGAGCACGCCACCTGGCGCGCCCGAGTTCCACTGCGGCGACAACGCCAAGGGCGATCATCAACCCATACATGTGGAACGGCCCGAGCGTGCTCGAGCCCGGACTCGGGATGGATCCCAGCATCAACCGGCCAGGGATTCGGCGCTGATGGCGTAGAGGTCCTCGAACCCAGCGGTGACCGCCGGGGCCAGACCGGCGACGCCAGAAAGCAGATTGGCGGCATAGAACCGGGCGATGGTGATGCGCGCCTGCAGGTACTCGGCATCGCCGACGCCTGCATCAAGGTCGGCCTTCGCTGCAAGGGCGGCCTCGGCGAGGTAGCGACCACCAGTGAGCAGCCCGAACATACGCAGGAACGGCGTGGCGCCGGCAAGCGCGTTGCGCACATCAGCAACGCCATGTTCGGTGAGCCAGGCAACGGTGTCGGTGACCGTGACATGAGCAGAGGCAAGTTCCGTGCGGATGACATCGAACTGCGCACCGGCTGCAGCAAGTTGCCCATCGAGCGCAGCGATGTCGGCCATGAACGACCCGACGATGGCTCCGCCGCGCATCGGGAGCTTGCGACCGACGAGATCCATGGCCTGGATCCCATTGGTTCCCTCGTAGATCGAGGTGATGCGGGCGTCACGGAAATGCTGGGGCACGCCGCTCTCTTCGATGTAGCCCATGCCGCCATAGATCTGGATGGCCAGCGAGGTGACCTCGATGCCCATATCGGTGCCGAATCCCTTGGAGATGGGGATGAGCAGTTCCACGAGGTCCTGATAGCGCTGACGAACCTCGGGGTCGGGATGGTGGTTGGCGAGGTCGAGCGCCTGCGCGTTGACATACACCGTGGCCCGAAGCGCATCGATCAGCGACTTCATCGTGAGCAGCATGCGCCGCACGTCGGGGAGGTCGATGATGAGCGACATCTCGGTGCCCGTGGCGCCCGGGGCGCGACCCTGACGGCGCTCCTGCGCGTACTGCAATGCGTCCTGATACGAGCGTTCGGCCAGCGCGAGACCTTCGAGACCAACCGACAAGCGGGCGTTATTCATCATCGTGAACATGTAGCGCATGCCCTGGTTCTCCTCGCCGATGAGGTACCCGATGGCGCCGTCGTTCTCGCCGTAGCTCATGACACAGGTGGGACTGGCCTTGATGCCCATCTTGTGCTCGATCGAGACACAGGTGACATCGTTGCGCTCGCCGAGCGAGCCGTCGTCGTTGACGAGGAACTTGGGCACGATGAAACACGAGATGCCCTTGGTCCCGGCAGGAGCATCGGGAGTGCGAGCCAGTACGAGATGCACGATGTTGTCGACCATGTCGTGCTCACCGAAGGAGATGTAGATCTTGGTGCCACTGATGCGCCAGGAGCCGTCGCCGGCGGGAACCGCCTTGGTGCGCACCGCGCCGACATCGGAACCGGCCTGCGGTTCGGTGAGGTTCATGGTTCCGGTCCATTCACCGGTGACCATGCGCTTGAGATAACGCTCCTTCTGCTCCTCGTTGCCGTGGTGCATGAGCAGATCGATCGCGCCCTGGGTGAGCAGCGGGGCCATGGAGAACGCCATGTTGGCCGAGGAGATGAACTCCTGCATCGTGATGCCGACCAACCACGGGAAGCCGCCACCGTCGTAGACCTCAGGGAACGGCACGCCCGGCCAACCGGCCTCGACGTAGCGCTTGTAGCCATCGATGAAGCCCGAGGGCGTGCGCACAGTGTTGGTGCTGGGATCATGCTGGGATCCCTCGAGATCGCCCACCCGGTTCAGCGGGGCAATGACCTCGGCCACGAACTTGGCGTTCTCCTCGAGCACTCCCATGATGGTCTCGGGATCGAGACCCGAGTACTCGGGAAGCTCACAGAGCGCACCGAGATCGGTGAGGTGCTCGAGCACGAATCGGATGTCACGAAGGGGAGGTCTATAGTCAGCCACGGCGGAAGGCTAGACCGGAGGCGCCTCAGATTTCTCGCCCGCGTGCCAAGCTTGGCGACATGACTGATCTGACATGGCAAGGCGATGTCGCCATCATCACGATGGCGCAGGGAGAGAACCGATTCGATCTCGAGGAGACCACGCGCTGGCATGCGCTGCTCGACGAAGTCGAAGCCCACGACGGACCCCTTGCGCTGGTCACCACCGGCACCGACAAGTTCTATTCGAACGGCCTCAATCTCGACTGGCTCATGGCGAATCAGCCCGAGGCCGGCCACATGCTGCGTGAGCTCAATCGGGTGTGGGGCAGGATCCTTGGTCTCGACTGCATCACCGTCGCCGCCGTGAACGGACATTGCTTCGGCGCAGGAGCGCTGCTGTCGAGTGCTCATGATCGCATCGTGATGCGCGCTGATCGCGGCTACTGGTGCATGCCCGAGCTCGATCTCGGCCTCCCGGTCTCCGACAAGATGGCGGCGCTGCTGCAGGCCCGACTCCCCCGCACCGCCATCCACGAAGCACTGATGACCGCTCGCCGCTTTACGGGTAGCGAGGCACTCGCCGCCGGCATCGTGGCCGAGATCGCCGAGGCCGACGCTGTGCTTTCCACCGCCGTTGCATGGGCTGCAGCCATCGCACCGAAGTCCCGTGAGGTCATCGCCGAGCACAAGCGACTCCTCTACAGCGACGTCATCGCTTCCCTCACCGGCCGCTGAGCGATCGCACTAGCGTTCCGGCCATGTCTGACGCCCGCGGTGCCATCGAGAATCTGCTCTACAGCTACGCCAACGCCATCGACGCCGGCGACTACGAAGCCATCGGTGCCCTGTTCGAGCACGCCGCGATCGCGTTGGAAGACGGCACCGCCATCGCCACGGGCGCCGCTGCGATCACGGCTCTCTACACCTCCACTACTCGCAAGTACGACGATGGCACTCCTCGCACGCACCATGTCACGACCAACCCACTCATCGAGTTGGCCGCCGATGGCACCAGCGCAGTGTGCCGGTCGCGCTTCACGGTGTTCCAGCAGACCGACCTGGTGAATCTCCAGCCGATCATTGCCGGGCACTACACCGACTCATTCGAATGCGTCGACGGAACCTGGCGCTTCACCGAACGACGCATGCGTCCCACGCTCTACGGCGATCTCTCCCAACACCTACTCATCGAGGATATGCAAACACCATGAACGATCTCTTCGACATCTCCGGCAAGGTTGCACTCGTCACCGGTGGCTCCCGCGGTATCGGGCTCATGATCGCCCAAGGCTTCGTCGAAGCTGGCGCCAAGGTCTACATCTCGTCGCGCAAAGCTTCGGTGTGTGATGAGGTCGCCGCAGAACTGAGCGCCATCGGCGAGTGCATCTCGCTGCCCGCCGATCTCTCCATCGAGGCGGAATGTCGCCGACTGGCCGACGAGATCCTCCAACGCGAGAACGGCCGACTCGACATCCTCATCAACAATGCCGGCGCCACCTGGGGAACCCCGCTCGCCGAGTTCGACGATGCCGCCTGGGATCGAGTGCTCGATCTGAATGTGAAGGGTGTGTTCCACCTCGCGCGCTTCCTGCACCCGGCGCTCGCTGCTGCCGGCACCCACGAGGTGCCCGCTCGCATCGTCAACATTGGTTCGGTCGATGGACTGCATGTGCCCTCGCTCGAGACCTACTCCTACTCAGCGTCGAAAGCGGCGGTGCATCACATGACCCGCGTGCTGGCCTCGAAGTTCGCGGCCGACCACATCACGGTCAACGCCATCGCTCCGGGACCGTTCGAATCGAAAATGATGGCGGCAACGCTCGACGCATTCGGCGACGCCATCAGGTCCCAGGTGCCGATGCGGCGTATCGGAGAACCCTCCGATATGGCCGGCGCAGCGATCTTCCTGTGCTCAAAGGCAGGCTCATACGTCACCGGTACCGTGCTGCCGGTCGACGGCGGCATCATCGGCACGCTCTGAGGTTGAGCGTCGCTCTTAGGTGAGAGCGATGAACGCCAGCACCACGAGCAGTGCCACCACGATGCCGATGCCGGCGATGATGGGTCCTGCTGCACCCTTCGGGATCTTGATGAGTCCGAAGTCGAGGAGATCCTCGCGGCTGCGCTTGAGTCGATACGCGTTGTCCGCCGGAGTACCGACCTTGGGAAGGTGCTTCTGGGGCTTGCGCGGTTTTTTGGTCTTCTTGTGGTTCGCCACGCAGTGAGGCTAGCCCCCGACCACCGCCGGCGATGACAGAATCCAGGGATGGACCTCGGACCGATGCCCCCCACTGCCGATGTTGGTCCCGTCGCCCCCGATGCGGGGCACCTCGAGCCCATCGCCCCCGGCGTCTGGGTGTGGATAGGCACCGACGGCAATGGTCGCCCGGGACCCAACGTGGGGGTCATCGTCGAGGCCGACGGCATCACACTCGTCGACACCACCCCGGCACCATCGGCCGCTCGTGCACTCAACGACGAACTCAAGCGCTTCGGCGTGCCGGTTCGCAGGGTCGTCTACACCTCCAGCCATGTCGAGAGCGTTGGCGGTTCGGCGGTGTTCTGGATGGCCGCCCGCTACGGCCGGGCCCAGACCAACGCCCTGCTCGAGCAGCCGGTTCCGGTCGAGGGTTACCGCCGACTCATGCCCGGCTACGCCCACGACTACGACGAGTCGTTCGCCACCCGACCGGTCTCCCATGTTGTTGACGCCGCCGCGTGGCTCACACCACTGGTGTGTGCGGTTCCGGTCGCCGGCCAGCAGCAGGAGAACCTCGTCGTGCTGGTGCCATCGGCGGGCACCATGTTCACGGGAGCGTTCGCAACCTTCGGCACAACACCCAACGCCTGGGACGGCCAACCCGAACAATGGGCCGACACCCTCGGCGAGCTGCGGGAACAGGCGAACGTGATCGTTCCCGGTATTGGTCCGGTGGGCGATGGCATGGCGCTCATGGTCATGCAGGCGTACCTCTACGCCGTGTGCGATTCCGAGGGTGATGCTCGGCGCATTCCCGATGGACCCTGGGATGACTGGAGCGAACGCTCGCTTGATGCGGTCAACGTTGAACGTGCCGTCGCAGTGGCTTCCGGTTCCACCGACGTACCGGTCGCGATGCTGCAACGATTGGGACTCACCCCATGACCGACTCCCCGAGCATCGACTCCGCCAACACTGACTCCACGAACACTGACTCCCCCATCGACCCCAACAAGATCCCGGTGGGTGCGGCCACCGTGGTGCTCATGCGTGATGGCGAACATGGCCCGGAGGTGCTGCTGGCCCGCCGTAACAGTCGACTGTTCTTCGCCGGTGGTGCGTGGGTGTTCCCCGGCGGCCGGATCGATCTCGCCGACCACGGCGATGACTACCCCGGCGTGCCGTTCGATGAGAGCGACCCACGATTCATCGAGGTGGCGCGGCGAGCGTGTGTGCGAGAGGCCGCCGAGGAGGCAGACGCGCTCATCACCGCCGAGGATCTTGTGTGGATGTCGCACTGGACCCCGCCGATGGAAGCCGCCAAGCGGTTCTCCACGTTCTTCTTCATCGGTCCGGCACCCC